>JANPGQ010000443.1:0-3898 GCA_031423975.1 Cytophagales bacterium
AATTTTCCGTTGGGATTTAGGTAAAAATCCATCTTCTTGGCGTTTTTAGAAGGATATTCTGCAAATTCACGCCATTCTTTTTTTCCAGTATCAAACAAGGTAGCCTCTGGTAATCCTGATTTTCCATCGCCCGATTCTTTCAAAAAATGCTTGAAGAATTTTAACTCCATATTTTTCTGAAAATAGGTTGAAATACTGTCTCCAAAATAAATATTAGAATGAAAATGATGCCCTTGCTCTCTTGCCCAATCGCCATGACCGAATGGTCCCATCACGATGGTATTATAATTATTGGTATTATTTTTTTCGATGGTTTTGTACGTTGCCAAAGGTCCAGTGATATCCTCGGCATCAAACCAACCGCCCACTACCATCACGGCAGGTGGGTTTTTGATGTTTTTCAGGTGTGGAATAATACTACGCTTTTGCCAAAATTCATCATAATTAGGGTGTTCAATCATCTCTTTCCAAAAGAAATTATCGCCATAAACTTTGGTAAAATTCTTTAAAGGAGTCATGGATTTATACCAATTAAAACCGTCCAAAGTATTAATTTTGGGATAATCATTATCGTACCAAGATTCTGTCATTGGTTTAGGATGTTGCTTACCAAAAACAGGGTAAGTCAATCCGTAACCCATCGTTAATGCTCCGTTGTGATGAAAATCCTCAAAGAAAAAATCTGAAACAGGTGCTTGCGGTGAAGAGGCTTTCAAAGCTGGGTGTCCACTAAGAATACCCGCTGTTGTGTAGAAACCAGGGTAAGAAATCCCGTATTGACCAACTTTTCCATTATTGTGGGGGAGATTTTTGATTAACCAATCAATGGTATCGTAAGTATCAGTAGATTCATCAACATCGGTATTTTTAGTTTTATTGGCAATTTGAGGGGTCATGTTCGTCCAAACTCCTTCCGACATCCATCGTCCACGTACATCTTGATTGACAAAAATAAATTTCTCCCGCATCATATAACGTGAATAATAGAGCATTGTTGGCATTTCGTCCTTACCATAAGGCGATACGTCATAACAAGTACGTTGCATCACGATAGGATATTGATTGGTAAGCGAAGCATCTTTGGGTGTGTAAATATTGGTGAACAATTTCACGCCATCTCGCATCACAATTTGTACTTGCGTTTTTACATAATTATTCTGAATGAAAGCAGAATCTTGTTGAGCAACGGTGAGGGTTTGTGATTTTACCGAAAAAGATAAAACGCTGATAATGGATAAGATAAATAGCTTTTTCATGATTAATTGTATGGGATTTGTGGATGTTGTACAAAGATAAACGCTCTTAGAAATTTACCAAAACAATCCAAAAATTAATCCTAAGCACTTCGCTTACGATAATTCAGAATTGCTAAAACATTGAAGAAAATTGCAAATCCAATAATTTTAAAAAAATCGGGCAAAAGGTCACTAAAAGTGCTTCCTTTAATAAACACAGCTCTGATAACTTTTACAAAATACATTGGAGGGTTGAAATAGGCGATAACCTTTGCCCAACTCGGCATACTTTCTATGGGCGTATAAAGACCACTCATCAACACAAAAATCATCATAAAGAAAAAAGCGAAAAGTGTGGCTTGTTGTTGAGAATCAGCGAAGGTGCTAAGGAGTAAACCTATGCCTAAAACACTCAGCAAATAGACACTCGAAAATGCGTAAACCGTTAAATATGAACCAATTGGTACGATTCTGAAAATAATAAAAGCCACCAACATTCCGATAGTCATAATTATCATTCCCAATACCCAAAACGGAATCAATTTGCCCAAAATAAACTCATATTTTTTAATGGGCGTAACATTGATTTGCTCAATAGTACCTACTTCTTTTTCAGAAACGATATTCAGACTTGCCAAAAAACTTCCTACCATCGTTACTAAAATAGCTAAAATGCCAGGCACCATAAAAAGGTGATAATCAGTGTGCGGATTGTACCAATTGGCAGTGCTGACCTGAATTTGTGGAAAATCAACGAAGCGAGGCACTTGCACCCATTCGTCTCGGATTTCAGCATTGAAATTAGCAATAATTTGACTGGCATAAGCCGAACCCAAACCTGCTTTGGTATTACTGACGGCATCGGCAGCTAAGGCTAATTTGGCAGTATTTTCTTTGATTAAATCTCTTTCAAAGTAGGCTGGAATGGTCAAAACTAAATCCGTTTTCCCCTTGCCAACCATATCCATTACTTTACTATAAGAATTCCCATATTCAACTAACTGGAAATAATTTGAAGCCGTAAATTTTGAAATTAATCTTTGCGAATAGGGAGAATGATCATGATCTATCACACTGATAGACAGATGCTTAATCTCATAATCTGCCGCCAACGGTATCAGAATCAATTGAATAATAGGCATCATCAACATCATTCGCAAGATGGTTTTATCTCGGAATATTTGCCTAAATTCTTTTTGTAATATGAAGGAGAGATTTCGCACAGTTTAGTAGTTGTGAGTTGTGATTCTTGAGTTGTGAGTTGGAACAATATTCAAAATTTGCCCCTAATTATTCAAGTCTAATCTTAAATTTTAGCATCGCTATTGATAAAAAAAACACCGTCATTCCCACTAAAATCAAGGTCTGTTTCCATACAAAACCAAAGCCCAAACCTTTCACCATAATGGTACTGACAATACTATAAAACCATTTGGTAGGAATGATATTACTGATGATTTGCATGGGCAAGGGCATATTTTCAAGCGGGAACATAAAACCACTAAAAATCAAGGCGGGCATCAATAAACCCACCAATGAAATGAACATGGCGGTCTGTTGCTTATCCACCACATTTGAAATCAATAAGCCCAACGAAAGCGTAGTAAAAATGAACAAAAGGCTTTCTGCCAACAAAAGTGTCAAACTTCCCCTCATGGGCATATCCAAGACCGTGTAAGCCAATAAAAGTATCAATAAAACATCCACAAAGCAGAGTAACAAATAAGGTATTGCCTTGGTAATCACCACCATAAGCGGCTTCATGGGCGAAACCAATAGGATTTCCATAGTCCCTCTTTCTTTCTCTTTTACAATGGAAACCGAAGTCATCATCGCCCCTAAAAGCATCAAAATCAAGGTCATAACACCTGGCACAAAATTGAAAACGCTACTCAGTTTTGGATTGTAAAGCATACTACTTTCTACTTCTATACGATAGGGAAGTTTTTGTTCTCCTAAAATCTCATTCTGATAATCTCGAAGAATGGCAGAAGCATAATTTATCATGATATTGGAAGTATTTGGGTCGGTGGCATCACCAATGAGGCGAACTTGGGCTTGTTTGGAATGTGATAAATTTATACTAAAATGAGGTGGAAAAATTACCGCCATTCGTATTTCTCCTTTCCGAAATGCCTTGTTGATATCGCTTTCTCTTTGTAGTTTTTGGGTAACGGAAAAGAATTGGCTTTGCTCAAATCTATTAGTCAGAAAGTGTGTATTTTCATCTTGAGATTGGTCTAAAATACCAATATTGGAATTTTTCACCTCATTTGACAAAGCAAAACCAAATAAAAGCATCATCATTACGGGCATACCCAAGAGTATCACCAAACTACGAGTGTCCCGCAATACGTGCCAAAATTCTTTGCGAATGAATGAGAAAAATAGTTTCATGCAGCTAAATATTTAGTGATTGGTGATTTAGTGAGTTGTGATTTTGGGTGTCTGATTTTAAATCACAACTCAAAAATTACCAATCACAACTGAAAATTACTCTCCCCTCTTCGCCTCCCGTGCCAATTTCAAAAAAACGCCCTCCATGGAGTCTGTACTGAATTTTTCTTTCAAATTATTAGGCGTATCTAAGGCTGAAATGCTGCCATCTACCATTATCGAAACTCGATTACAATATTCGGCTTCGTCCATATAATGCGTGGTTA
>JANPGQ010000444.1:0-8292 GCA_031423975.1 Cytophagales bacterium
CACCAAAGGCAAATTGCCTTTGGTGCTGTGCTGATAGTAATCTAAGTTCCGAAAAGCATCAAAACTGAATGAGCGTAAAATGGTTTTATTACCATTGAAATGTCGATAATCTGAAAAATAGGTTGGGTCTTTTAGGTATCCACCGTAATTGGCTAAAAAGTGTAAATCGCCAATTTTTTCCAACTCAAAAGTCTGTTCGTAGCTACCTTGCAATCTTGAAAAATTACCATTCGACAACATTCCGTTGGTGCTTCTGAGTCTAAAAATTGGATTGCCTTGATTAATCGTAAACTCTCTGCCATTAAACGACCTTTTCTTAGCAAATGGTCTGAAAATCAAATTAATATCAGCCGTCAAAACCTCTGGATTTACGTATTTACTATCTTTCAATTCTAATCCTTCTGGTCGATTTGAGGTAAATTCTTTATCCTTAACATCAATCCAAGACTTGAAATTATCCAAATTTTGTAATTCTTTCTTTTGGGAATATTCCAAATTAATTCCTGCCGAGAAAACTTGTGAAAAGCGATTTTTATATTCAAAATCAATAAAATCTTTCTGATAAATTTTCAAATAATTTTCTTCTGCCAACATCGTATATAAAGTATTGGCAATATTCTGGATTGGGTTATTTTCATTATATTGCTGCACGTTTCGTCCCGCCTTAATTTCGTAAGTATGCTGATTAAGTAAATGGTAATATCCAACGTCCCAGTTGAATGCTTTACGACCAAAAGCATAACGCAAATCTGTGTATAAAGAAGTACGTTTTGTCAATTTTTCACGAGTTTCATACTTTAAACCACCTTGTGCATAATAACCATCCACGGTGTTCAAATCAAGACCAAACAATGGCGATGTATAAGTCAAACTTCGAGGATAAAAACTATATAAATCATCTCGTTTGCCATAATTATAGGTTTTTCCCATAATTATATGTGGCAATTTGAATACTGGTAGGTTTTTGATTGAATCTTTTTTATAATTTGCTTCATTTGCTTTTGCAATGCTATCTGCTTGGGTATAGCCCTTAATTTCAAAGTCGGTTAAAGGTACTTGACGTTCTTCATTCCAAAAATCAGAACCTCTTTTTTTGTATAGCGAATCTACCTCAATACTGTATGACCGCACCATTGCCACATCTTCACCCTTGGTTTTCCGCTCTTTTTTATCCTCTTTTTGAGATTCTTTCAAGAATTTTTCCAACTGTTTTCTTGTAACTTGCTTTTGCTTCAAAGCTGTTTTAGCATCTACTTTTTCATTTTTTATGGCAACTGCTTCCGCTTTATCAATTTTCTCATCAATGACTACTGGTTTTTGATGATATTTTTCATTGACCGAAACATTATAATTTCTAACATTGGTTACATAATTGAAAAACCCACTTGCCCCAAAAGCATCAAAATCTGCCCGAAAAGCATAGCTAACGGGTAGCCAAACCTCTTTGAAAGGCGAATACACAATTTTTATATGATTGGCAGTATTGTCATTGCTAAATTTCAAATCCAAACTATGCAAATACCAAGTGTCTTCAATAACATTAATTACGCCCTCAAAAACATTTTCGCCCTTCGATTTTGGCGTAACTCTTATTCGATTTACGGTCTGCCCATTCTCTTGGAAGTCGCCTTCGTATTTGAAACGATAATATGCTAAGGCTGAGGGAGATAAGGGCGAAATTAAATCGCCAAAAGGTTTTGAATTATAAAAGTTTATTCTGGAAACTGTGATAAAATTTGCTCCTTGGTCTTGGAGTTGTTTAGGCAAATTATTACGGGCAGAAACCACCTTTTCTTTCACCGAAGAGGGCTGTTTAAAAGCAATATCATTAATGGATTCAATAACGTAAACCTGCCCAATTTTGATTCCTAATTCTTTTTCAATTTTCTTGCCTGCCAACATTTTCAACAAGCCCGACACTTCTTTCACTTGGGCAGTTCCTTTTACGTAAGTGCGTGAAGTAAAAGCATCCAATTCCAAGGTTTTGAAGCGAGCCATTGAAATCGTTTTTCGCATGATGGTATAAGCAGGATCTTCGGCTTTGGCAGAGAATCGAACTTCATTTAACGTTACCGATTGTTCCGCTAAAACAGCATCAAACGTAATGAAATCGGAATTAATTTCAACCGTTTTTTCAAGTGTTTTATGCCCTAAATACTGAAAAATCAGTGTATATGAACCCTTTTCGAGGGAAAGTTCATACTGTCCATTTTCATTCGCCATTGTACCTCTTGAAGTACCCTTAACGATAATAGAAGCAAAAGAAAGTTGTTCCGCTTTGGTATTTTTAATAGTGCCTTTTACACCACCTGCGTGGATTGAAAAAGAAATAATACTGATCATTAAAACTGAGAAGAGGTTACTGATTTTTAACATAATAAGAGGGTTTATTGTAGTGAATTAAATGTAAGATGCAATATTAATGGGTAAAGTTGTCTGTGGTTATATTTTAAGGAAATTTAAGACTTACTTCAAAAATCAACTTCTTTTTCAGGGTCAATAACAAACCATAAGATGCAACCAAAAAAAAGTAATGTGGCAATCATATAGAGTGGATAATTGAAATTATTGGTTAATTTGACGATATATCCAAAGAGAACGCCCAAGAAAACCGCCCCCATCTGCCCCACCATATTCATTGCACCCGACACTAAGCCTGATTTGCTCTTCCCAATATCAATACAAACTGCGAAAGCGATTGGCAAAGTTAAATCCTTGAAACCCATACCAATTGCCAATAAATAGGCTGCAGTTTGGTTATCATCACTATAAGCTGCCAACATGATAATAACACTCGAAATGCCCATTCCTGCTACGCCAACGGCTCTTCTGCCGAATTTTAGCCCATATTTTTTGGAAAGCCAATCACTCAAATATCCACCCGTAAAACAACCAATCGCCCCTAATACAAACGGTAGTGTAGCAAATAATTGCATTTGACTTTTATCAAAATGTCTGCCTTCTTTTAAATAAGTGGGAAGCCATCCTGTGAAAAAATAGGCTCCGTACATAAAAAAATGGAACATCAACATCAAAGCCCACATATTACGATTTTGTAACAATTTTTTCCAAGGAATATGATGGTTTGATTCCTTAAATCGTCTGTTGGTTTCAATGAGGTTTAATTCTTCGGCAGAAATATTCTTTTCTTCGTGTGGAAAATCCCGAAAACCCCAGTACCAAATGGCAGCCCAAATTAATCCTAATATTGCCATCGCAAAAAAGGAAAATCGCCAGCCAAAATGTGTTGAAATGGGAATGATAATCCAAGGGGCAAATGCTCCACCAATCCTACCCGCAGCCCAAATAAAAGCCTGAGCCTTGCCAACTTCATATTTTGGAAACCATCGAGAAACAACAATAGAGGCATTTGGATAAGCTCCTGCCTCACCAGCACCAAAAAGAAAACGGGTAATTATCAAATAAATCGAGTTCATAGCCGTACCCGTCAAGGCAGTAAAAACCGACCACCATACCACCACACGAGTAAGCACTTTGCGTGGACCAATGCGGTCGCCTAATGCACCCGTGGGCAATTCAAATAGGGCATAGGAAAGGGCAAAGGCACTCAGTACCCATCCCCAGACATCGTTTTCTATACCCAAATCAGCCTTCATATCAGAGGCTACCAGCGATATGCAAGTTCGGTCTATGTAGGTAATCAGCGAAAGAGATACTAAGTAAGACAATACTTTATTTCGTTTTTGCATTTGGGCGTTTTGGGTTGTCAGTTCTGAAATTCTAAAAAAATAATTCTGAATAAACTTTTATGATTTAAGGAATTAATGGAATTTTGTAAAATGAAAAATAAAGTAATTATCATCACAGGAGCATCGTCTGGAATTGGAAAAGCCTTAGCTTTTGCTTTTGGGCAAGCAGGAGCAAATATAGTCATAACTGGTCGAAAAAAAGAACCTCTTTTTGAAGTTAGTGATGAATTAACCAAACAAGGAATCAATAATTTAGCCATCATTTCTGACGTAAGTATTGAAGCTGATAATATTGAAGTTGTCAATAAAACCGTTGAAAAATATGGCAAAATTGACGTTTTGATAAACAATGCGGGAATTTCGATGCGGGCAATGTTTGAAGATTGTGAGGTGGAAGTTATCAAAAAGGTAATGGATATTAACTTCTATGGAATGGTGTACGCTACCAAATATGCTCTGCCCTATATCAAAGAAACGAAAGGTTCAATTGTGGGTATTTCTTCGATTGCAGGGTATCGAGGTTTACCAGTGCGAACGGGGTATTCAGCATCAAAATTTGCAATGAATGGCTTTTTAGAGGCTTTACGAACGGAACTTTTGCATACAGGCGTTCATGTATTAACGGCTTGTCCAGGATTCACAGCATCCAATATCCGAGTAGCTTCATTGGGGGCAGATGGTAATTCAAAAGGGGATTCCATGCGAGATGAAGGCAAAATGATGTCATCGGAAGAGGTGGCTCAACATATTTTGAAATCAGTCAAAAATCGTGATAGAGATATGGTTTTGACTTTACAAGGAAAAATGGTGGTGTTCCTAAATAAATGGTTACCAAAACTGACTGACAAATTGACGTATAACGCTTTGGCGAAAGAGAAAGATTCGCCTTTGAAGAGAGGTTGATTACAGAATTTTGATAAAACTGTATGACGGACAGCCTTGTGCGTAGTCAAAATAATAATCTTACACTACGGACACGGCTGTGCGTCATACAGTTTTAAAACGGAACATCCTGATTAGGCGGCGTACTGCCAAATGGATTTTGTTGAGGCGGAGATTGTTGATTATTGATTCTACTTCCCATAATTTTTGCCCCACTTTCAAAGGTCTGTGCGGTGTCTTCTACCTGCGTAAATGACTGTAAAGAATCACTTCCATAACCTCCTCCACTATAATCTGTTGCATCCAAATCACAATATTTTGTGTATTTACCGATAAATCTTAACTGAACGGTATCTAATGAACCAGCACGGTTTTTGGCTATAATTAATTCTCCCATTCCCGTTACAGAATTACCAGCTTCGTCTTGCGTAATACCGTAGTATTCAGGACGATAGATAAACATTACCATATCCGCATCTTGTTCAATCGAACCCGATTCACGTAAATCTGAAAGTTGTGGTTTTTTGTCTCCTCCACGAGTTTCTACGGCTCTACTCAACTGTGAAAGGGCAATTACTGGCACGTTCAATTCCTTCGCCAATTGCTTTAATGACCTTGAAATATTAGCAATTTCTTGCTCACGGTTTCCGTTTCCTTTTCCTCCCGAATCACCCGACATTAATTGTAAATAGTCAATCACAATCATCTGAACATCGTGTTGAGCTTTCAAACGACGAGCTTTTGCTCGCAACTCCAAAATAGATAATGCAGGAGTATCATCAATAAAAATAGGAGCATTAGTCAATTTACCAATCTTGGCGTGTAGCTGAGCCCATTCATGGGGAGCAAGATTTCCCTTACGTAATTTATCCGATTCTAATTCAGCTTCGGCAGAAATCAAACGGTTTACTAACTGAACCGAGGACATTTCCAAAGAGAAAAAAGCTACGGCTTGTCCGTGGTCAACAGCGGCATTTCGACAAGCAGAGAGAATTAGGGCGGTGTTATGCGTAACGGTCATATCTTCTAATAAAAATAGTCGATTCCCGTCAATTTCAAAACCATAATAATCATCCACTTTATCAAATTCCACCTGAATACCAGTCATTTTCCAATCGACTGGGCTTTTCCAAGGGTTTGCTTTTTTACGCTCAATTTTTACGGGTATTTTATCAATATCACCATAAATTCTAATTCTATAAACTTCTGAAACAAAGCCAATGGAGGCAATTGAAGCCTTTTTTGCCGTGAATGAAGTTCTAAATCCCAAAGAATCGCAAAGGAATTTTATTTGCTTGGCTAATTCAAAATTCTTTTGCGTAATTTCATATCCGTTGGAATCTACTAAATAATGCCCATCAGAATCCAACAAACCTGCTAATAATTGTAAGCGATTTTCAGTGGTATTAATTAAGAAATTTTCAGGTATATGCTTGTTTTTAAGCAAGTTATATTTTCTTAATTCACCACTAATTGAAAAGCCAATTTTACTTTTATAGCCCTTGGTGATTGAATAATTGGTAGTTTTTCCCGCCTGTTGATACACTGAAACCGTTTGATTCAGCAAATCTGCATATCCATTCATATAGTCAATTACTTCTGAATCTATATTAGTAATTCTTGAAGAATATGAATGACCATCCCCCAACCATAAACCCAAAAAGTAAGGTTGAATTGAAACAGGCTTTTCTGTAAATTCAACGGCAACCTTATAGCCTTTATAATTGGTTTTGAATTTATCTGATTTCTCTAAATAATCTTTGACGGTGATATTCAAAACATCACCATTTTTATGCTTGCCTTCGTTTCTACTTCTTTTCAAAGAAAGAATATGACTTTCATTTACCCGATAATCATTTCCTTTGTTCTGACGAACCCAGTACATATTTTCTCGACCACGAGCAATCGTTTTTACCGTTCTGGGCGTTGAATCATCCCCCATTAATAAATCCCCTTCAATTACCTCTTCCACCTTTTTAAGAGAACCATCAAACATCAAAACCTTCGTGCCTTTTCCCAAGCATTTACCCATACCTGGACGAGCCGCAATAATAATTAATTCTGTTTTCTGAAAACCTGAAGTAACCCTATCCAAAGCCGTAAATCCCGTTGGAACACCCGTAAGACCTTCTTTTTGGTCTTTTTTCATTTCTAATTCCACCAAAGCCGCTCGCATAATTTGCCCCATATCGGCATAATTTTTACGAATATTTCCTTCAGCAATGGCAAAAAGTTTCTGCTCCATCGTATCCAAAAGCATGAAAACATCGGTGGTATCTTCGTAAGCCATTTTCTGAATTTCGCCCGATAAATTTATCATTTGGCGTTTCAGAGAATGTTCAACCACAATACGGGCGTGAAACTCAATATTAGCGGCTGAATTTACTCTTTGGGTCAATTCAGCTAAGTATAAAGCTCCACCAACCATGTCTAATTCACCCGTTTTTACTAATTGATTCTTAACCGTTAAAAGGTCAACAGGTTCCGAATTAGCAAATAATTGGGTAATTGCTCCGTAAATTCTTTGGTGGGCTTCTTTATAAAAAGTATCAACTTTCAGAATATCAATAACATCGGTCAAAGCATCTCTTTCCAACATTAATGCCCCCAAAACCGCCTCTTCTAAGTCCGTAGCTTGGGGTGGAATTTTGCCCAATCCAGTATCTAACCAACGATTTTGCGATGAAATTCGTCCGCCAGCATAAGTGCCATTTTTCTTAAAGTTGCCGTTATTGGTATTTTGTTGTTCCATTGGGTTAATCTATAAATCTCAAAATAAGTAGCCGTTTTTTACACAATTTTACAAAATAAATCTCAGATTTCCGATTGGAATTTACAACCCAATCATACAAACCATTGATTTTCAATGTAAAAGCAATACGGCTATTTTTTATATTGTATTTCTATTCAGATGAATGGCTTTTTTTAGTAGATTTATGGTATTCTTTGACGCTCGGCTTTTAGCAATCGTCTATTAAGAAAAAAATTATATTTTTAATCATAAATCCATACAGCCGAAAGCCGAAAGCCATCAGCCGAAAGCCATCAGACACAAAAACATTGACAGAAAAAGTAATCACCTTAGAGGACGTTGAGTTAGCAGGCTTTCTTGGCGTAGAAAACAGCAATATTAAAGAAGTTGCAGCGGCTTTTCCGCAAAGTAAAATTATTTCACGGGGCAATGAAATTACCGTTCGTGGGTCAATAACTGATATTGTTAGAATTAACGATATTTTAGATTCATTGGTTAAGCATTTTCAGCAATATGGCAAAATTTCAAAGGAACAAGTCCGTACCTATTTGACCCTCGAAAAACATCCAGAAGCTGAACCAGAGGTGCATTTGAAAGAGCCAGATGGTGATGTGCTTTTGTACGGCACAAAGGGCATTGTCATTAAAATAAAGTCGCCAAACCAAAAGAAAATGGTGGAGGCTATTGCAGAAAACGACATCGTTTTTGCGGTTGGCCCAGCGGGTACAGGAAAGACCTATATGGCTGTAGCTCTGGCTGTTAGGGCTTTAAAAAATAAAGAAGTTAAGAAAATCGTTATCACCCGTCCAGCTGTGGAGGCAGGAGAAAATTTAGGTTTTTTGCCTGGTGATTTAAAGGAGAAAATTGATCCGTACCTTCGTCCAATCTATGATGCGTTAGATGATATGATTCAACCCGAAAAGTTGAAATTTTATATAGAAAACCGTA
>JANPGQ010000445.1:0-7094 GCA_031423975.1 Cytophagales bacterium
GCCCAACAAGGGACTATTGTAAGCAGTGCCCGGTGCTTTCATCGAGCGAATTGCCATGCCTTGCAGTTGTGGTCCCATGATGTCTGCACCGATGAGCCAGTCGGAAGTTAGGGCGGTTTGTCCGAGGGCAAATTGTTTTACGGAAATTCCCAAAGCATCCGCATAATGTTCGTTCAATGCCCCAGATTGCTTATTATAGGTTAAATTGGCAGTATATTGAACCACGCCATGACTCATTTCGTGTCCAGTTACATCCAACGAATTAGTAAAATCTTTGAAAATAACGCCATCACCATCGCCAAATGTCATTTGAGTACCGTCCCAAAAAGCGTTATTGTATTTGTTACTATAATGAACGTTTAGAATCATATCCAGCCCGTTGTTATCAATAGAATTCCAACCCAAAACCGTCTTATAAAACTCCCGAACTTTTCCCGAAAAATCATAAGCATTATTGACCGAACCATCCGCACTTACGGCTGAACCTTCATTTCTCACCAAAGCTAATTGACGATTTTTAGTGTGCTGACAATCATAAATCAGACGGTTAGCATTGCCTACCAAGGGCTGTACCACGCCCATCATATTCATACTTTCTTGTTTCAAAATCCTGCGGAGGCGGAAATCTTTATCTGTATTGACTGTTCCTTTGCCAATATCTACACCATTTTTTTTAAGATTATCCACCATAATTGGCGGAATGATTGAGCAAAAACAATTACATTTTTTCATGTTCGTTAAATTTAATAGTTTGACGGTTAAAATTCTGTTTATCAGTTTATTAGAGCCTTCAAAGGTGAGAGAAATTCTTTACAAACACAATCAAAAAAGGTATTTTTTAGTGAATGGTATTATCACAAAAACAAAGGGTCATCCAATTGCTTGAATGACCCTTTGTTGAGCGTAATTAATATTTCTATTTTACAATGATTCCTTTTTTATCAAGGTATGCCCCGATATTAAAAAACTGATTATCGAATAGTTCAATGGATTTATGCCAATGGAAGGTTTCAATTTTCTCTGGGGTTGCCACAATTACTACTTGGGCAGAAGATAATACCCAAAAGACCTTCTCTGTCCCAAAATCTAACATTTTTCGAGTTTTCTTATAAATATATTCTGATTCTCCAATGTCAAAAACATCGGCTTCAATATCTACCTCAATGACGATTTTAGGAGGTACATCTGTGTATTTGGTAGAGATTTTTTCGGGAGTTAAAATCTTTTGGTCATAGATAGCAATATCATTTGCTAAATTATTGCGATGGTCTATGTGTAAACCTGCTTCACTCATAAAGGCATAATATTCGTCATCATTCAAAAATGAAAATATAAACCTTGAAAAATACGCAACGATTACCGATTGTAAACTACTTGCACCCATGATTTCTTCG
Source organism: Cytophagales bacterium (assembly GCA_031423975.1). Classification (GTDB taxonomy): domain Bacteria; phylum Bacteroidota; class Bacteroidia; order Cytophagales; family Spirosomataceae; genus Arcicella. Next base: position 1,395 of record JANPGQ010000445.1, read on the forward strand.
TAAGTTTTTGTACCTGACATTACCTCTCTATATCCTTTATGATAGATAGGTTTTCCGTCCATAATTTCGTGGACGAGATATGCGGGAACGTTACGTGGCGGACGACGAACAGGTCTTGGTTCTCTGAGTGCTACCATACTTTGGTCTTTTATTTTTAATCAAATTTACGCTATTTCTGATAAAAACAAAACGGCTCGAAGGAATTTTCCAACGAGCCGTTTTCTATGAATAAATGGATTAATTACATTTCATTCAAATTACTCTTATTTCTACTATAAATGAAATACACAGCAAGACCAATTGCCATCCAAACTAAGGCAAATTGTTGGGCTTTGCTGTCTAATAATGACATCAAGGCTACGTTTGTGATAATTCCCAAAGGAGCAACCAACATCAACGCTGGCGTTTTGAAAGGTCTATCACGGTTTGGTTCACGCTGACGAAGAATCAAAACTGCCAAACAAACCATCGCAAAGGCAAATAATGTTCCGAAACTGGTCATATCACTTAACACACCGATGGGTGTAAAAGAAGCAACTAACGAAACTACTAAACCAACCAAGATGGTACTTTTCCAAGGAGTCTGGAAATTTGGGTGAATTTGGCGGAAGAAACTTGGTAATAAACCATCTTTCGCCATCCCTAAAAATACACGGGTTTGTCCCAACATCATCACCAACATTACCGAAATTAAACCAACCGTAGCAGCCGTAGTAATAATAAATACAGCCCAAGGTTGTCCAACATGGTCAAAGGCAAAGGCAACAGGAGCTTTCAACGCATCGCCTGTGATGTCTTTGTAATTAATCATACCAGTAAGCACCAGCGATACCAAGATATATAAAACTGTACAAATTGCTAAAGAAGTGATGATGGCAAATGGAATATCTTTTTTAGGATTGATGGCTTCACCCGCAGAGGTAGAAACTACGTCAAAACCGATGTAGGCAAAGAAAATAGCGGCTGCACCACTCAAAATTCCTTTGATACCGTAGGCTTCTTTCATCGAACCATCAGCGTGTTTTACCAATTCAGGTTCTGGAATGAATGGATGCCAGTTATCGACATTGATAAAAAATACACCCACAATAATTACGAATAAAATGGCTGATAATTTAAGAATTACAATCAAATTATTGGTGTTGGTGGCTTCTTTGATACCTTTTACCAAAACCCAAGTAACAAGCCAAGTAATCAAAAATGCGGGTAAATTAAAGGCAAAACTTGAAGGTTCAGCTACGTTGTTATCAATGGCATATTGTTTGGCTGAAAAGGGGTCATTGGTCAGATAATAAGGCATACTGACCCCAAACAGGTGCAAGAGTTTATTAAAATACCCCGACCAACTGACGGCAACGGTCATTGCCCCCATAGCGTATTCGAGGATTAGTCCCCAGCCGATAATCCACGCAAAAAGTTCTCCAATTGTGCCGTAAGCATACGCATAAGCAGAGCCTTCTACGGGCAACATTGAAGCAAATTCAGAATAACAAAGGGCTGCAAAAACGCACCCAATACCTGCCACTACAAATGACAATGCCAAAGCGGGACCAGCGTGATAGTGGGCGGCTGTTCCTGTCAATACAAAAATACCTCCACCGATGATTCCACCGATTCCAATAGCGGTTAAGCTCCATTTACCAAGAACTTTCTTTAATTGATTGTTCCTTATGTCGGCTTCGTAAGCGGCCATTGGTTTTTTACGCCATATACTTTTTTCCATATTAAAATTTTGATTTTGAATGTATTAGAAGTGAATTTTTAGTTTTTAGCAATAAAAAATTGCATTTTGGTTATTTGGCAATACTATATTTTGAAAATTATTTATCAAGATACTTAATATTTTGTTTTAAATCAAAAAAAAATGTCTGAATTTGGATTCATCGGATTTATGGATTACTGGATTATTCTATCAAAAAAAAATCCACAAATCCATAAATCCAACGAATCCAAATTCAGACGTTATACTCTACGCTTTTGTCAAAACAGCAGGCTCAACTGCCTTCTTCTTTCCACCACCAAAGTCAATTACGATTGGGGCAGCTACGAAAATTGAAGAATATGCACCAAACACAACACCGATGAACATGGCGAAAGAGAAACCTCTCAAAATATCCCCACCGAAGATTAACAATACCGTTACTACTAAAAATACCGTTGTGGCAGTCATTACGGTACGGCTCATGGTGTGGTTAATTGATTGGTTGATGGTCTTAATCATCAATTCTTTGTTTGAAAGGTCGGCATCAATACCGATTTCTTCACGAATACGGTCAAACACTACCACGGTATCATTGATTGAGTAACCTACCACCGTTAATATGGCAGCAATAAATACTTGGTCAACTTCCAATTCAAAACCGAACAAACGGGTGATTCCAACCATACCCAACGTTACCAACACGTCATGCACCAAGGCTACGATACCGCCCAATGAATATTGCCATTTGCGGAAACGAAGCAAGATGTAAATAAAGATAGCAACGAGGGCATAAAGAATCGAAACGAACGATTGTCTCAAAATATCATCGGCAATGGTTGCTCCAACTTTCGACTCTGAAACGATTTTTGGACCAGCCGCTGAAAACTGCTTCAAGCCTGTCTCTAAAGCTGTACGAACCGTATTATTAGCCGTCAATGATTCATCTTCAACCAAATAAGCAGTGGTAACTTTCAATTTTGTATCTCCATTGAAAGTTTTTACTTCCACACCTTTTCCTTGGAAATCATCTTTCAAAGCTGCCTGAACATCACCGGTTGAAACTGGCTTGTTGAATTCAACTACATAAGAACGACCGCCTTTGAAATCTAAGCCTAAATTGAAACCGCCTTGGTAAACCAAAACTGCCATACCAATCGCAATTAATGACCATGAGAACCAATATGAATATTTACGTTTTCCGATAAAGTCAAAATTGAAGTTCTTGAAAAGGTCTTTCGAAATAAAAGTTTCAAAGGTTACTTCTTTTTCTCTACCCGCCTTGATAGCACGTTTTGCCATCCAATCTACCATGATGTGCGACACATAAACCGAAGTAAATACCGAAGTAACCAAACCAATACAAAGCGTTACACCAAACCCTTTTACAGAACCCGAACCGAAGATAATCAAGATTATACCGATAAGGATTGTGGTTACGTTACCATCAATAATGGCAGAAAGGGCTTTTTCATAGCCTAATTTAATAGATTCCATTAAACCCTTACCCGCATGAAGTTCCTCACGAATACGCTCGTTTATCAGTACGTTGGCATCCACTGCCATACCTAATGTAAGCACGATACCTGCAATACCTGGCAAGGTTAAAGCCGCTTGAATTTGTACCAAAATACCCGCAATAAAGAATACGTTGATAAAAAGGGCAGCGTTTGCCATCCAACCTGGGTTTCCGTAATAACCAATCATGAAAATAATTACCAATAATAAACCCAAAGCCATTGACAAATATCCTTGGTCAATTGCCTCAGCACCCAATGAAGGACCCACGAAAGCATCTTCTACAATACGAGTTGGAGCAGATAATTTACCCGATTTAATTACGTTGGCTAAATCTTTTGCTTGCTCAACGGTGAATGAACCTGAGATTGAAGAACGTCCACCTGCAATTTCTCCGTTGATATTTGGAGCAGAATAAATATAATCATCCAACACGATGGCGATACGTTTTCCAACGTTGGCAGCCGTCATGTTTTTCCAGATTCTGGCACCCGTTCCATTCATTGCCATCGTAACTTCTGGACGACCATTTTGGTCATAATCTTGTCCAGCATCCGTGATAGTTTCTCCGTCCAAAGCCGCTTTCTGACCTGGTAATTTTCTAAGTGCTTCAAACTGAATGATTTCGTCTCCGTTTACCGCTGGAATACCGATGGCGTTCCAATAGAAAGCAAGATTAGAAGGAAACATCAAACGAACCTCTGGGCGACTCATCAATTCATTGAAACGGGCAGTATCTTTACGAAACACACCCCAAGTTTTTTGCTGATTATCCAATGGAAAAAGCAATTTTGTCAAAGCCGAACCAGCCGTTGTATCTTTCTTAGCGGTTGAATCTTTTTTGGCAGAAGCCGTTTTGTTCAAACCTGATAACTGACCCGCTAAATCTCCTGTTTTAGTTGTATCAACCTTTCCAGTTGAAGCCACAGCCGTTTTCTTGGCTTTTTCTTCGGCAGCTAAGTAAGTACCCAAAGTATTCAAACCTTGTCCCCACTCACCGATTTCAGCTACTTCTACAAATTCTAATTTAGAAGCCGCCGATAATAATTTTCTGGCACGCTCAGGGTTATCAACGCCTGGCAATTCCACCTGAATACGGTTTGTACCTGGCAATCTCTGAATGTTTGGGTTGGCAACACCCAATTTGTCAATACGAGTTTGGATAGTTTTATAAACACGGTCAACGGCTCCGTCAATTTCGTCATTGATTACTTTCTTCACCTGTGAATCGGTTGAAGAGAAATTCAATTTACCCACGTTGGTCGAGTTAGCGAAAATAGAAGCTAATTTCTCATTTGGAGCAATTTTAGCGAAAGCCTCAAAGAACAATTCGTTGAAAGGTTTGGTAGAAGTAGCCTGAGCTTTTCCAGCTTCTACAAGGGCTTTCTCGAAATTTGGATTATTACTTTTACCCGACAAAGCACGTAAAATTTCCACAGGAGAAACCTCCAAAACGGCATGAAGACCACCTTCTAAGTCAAGACCTTTGTGAAGAGCGTAAGTGGTAACTTCCTGCAAAGTGAATCCTAAATAAACAGGTTGTTTCCAAAGAGAATCAATGTAATGAGTCTTTTTAGTAGGGTCTAATTGACCCGTTTTTGAAGTGGCATATTTGATAGCATCTTCACGGACAGCACCCGCTTTCCAAGTAAAAGAAAGGAAAAATAAACACAAGGCTGAAATAATTCCAGTCAGCCAGAGAATGGCATTTTTGTAACGCATGATAATTAATTTGAAAATTAGATGATTTGATAATTTGATAATATTTTTTGCCGTTGAAGCGGACGAGATTTTGTCTGTGCGACTCAGTCTGAGCTACCCTGTCTGAATTTGGATTCGTTGGATTATTCAGATTTTTAGGATTTTAAAAAATAAAAAATATGTAATTCATCCAAATATGTAAATTGCATAGAGGACATAATCCTAAAAATTCATCAATCAGACGAATCCAAATTCAGACAATAACCAATAAAAATCAAGGGGCGTTGGTAACGATAAAATGCTCGAAAAGGATTTCGAGATGAGGGAGACGGAATGATAAGTTTTTGGAAGTTTGAGCCTTTTTCTTAGGACTCAAAAACGAAAATACTTGGGGTGTAAAAATAAAATCATTCGCAAAATCAATGGTTACGGGAGCAGACACCTGCATCACCGAAAGTTCAGAAACCGAACACTGATTAGACTCTTTTGATTGTCCAGATTGTTCCGTTTTTGCTTGCTGAATAGCCTGTACACGCATTTGTGAAGCCGAGAATGTTTTACCAAAAACGGTAAACATCAACATCAGCGACATCATAAAGACGCTAAACAAACGAGCTATGTGGGTTGATTTTTGCATTTTGAATGACAAAAGTAGTACCTTTTTGAGTGTTATGCCAAATTCTGTGCCAAAATTTTTAATGATACATTTCCCAAAACTGCTTAATTTTGAGAGAGAATTTTAAGGTTTTACATTTTTGAGAATTTACGAAACAATTATCTAT
>JANPGQ010000446.1:0-7953 GCA_031423975.1 Cytophagales bacterium
GTGGGCTTTCAATCAATAAAGGTGGCATTAATGAATCCTGTAAAATCACTTAGGACAGAATAATTTTTTCAGGAAATGGTCAATGGGTCTAAAAAACTCTCTTTTATCTCAAACTTATTTTCTTTAACCATTTACGCTTAATCTTTCACTCAATAATATGTTACAACTCAAAAATATTTTCCGCTGGTACAATTCAGGTGCCAATCGCAATTTTGTCTTGCGTGATGTCAATATTGATATTCAAAAAGGCGAATTTATTTCCATCATGGGACCATCGGGTTCGGGCAAATCTACCCTCCTCCACATTATGGGTATGATGGATGCACCCAACGAAGGAACGTATGAATTCTTGGGCGAAAGTGTCTTGAATCTGAAAGAAAAACAGCGGGCTGAATTATACAAAAAACACATCGGATTTGTTTTTCAGGCCTATCACCTCATTGACGAACTAACCGTTTATGAAAACATCGAAACTCCACTACTCTACCACGGATTTGGTTCTTCCGAACGCAAATCTATGGTGGCGGATGTTTTGGATAGATTTAATATTGTGGGCAAAAAAGACCTTTTCCCCAATCAATTGTCGGGCGGGCAGCAACAATTGGTGGGAATTGCCCGAGCCATCATCACCAAGCCCGATTTGATTTTGGCGGATGAACCCACGGGCAATCTGAACTCGAAACAAGGCGAAGAAATTATGGAACTATTCAAAACCCTCAATCAAGAAGGCGTAACTATTATTCAGGTAACGCATTCAGAAAAAAATGCCGCTATGGGTACACGCACGATTGAATTATTGGACGGAAGAGTGGTTTAGCAGGTATAATTTATTAAAAACCTCATGCAACTTCTCTAACCAACCGAGCATCTTTAAAACATAAGTAAAACCGTTCACCGTAAACTTTAAATTCTAAAAACATGAAAACGCTCAACTCAATTATTTTCCTTTTATGCATCTCTTTCGTGGGCTTGGCTCAAAAAGTTGAAAAGCCTTACATGGTGAAAACCTTCACGGCAAGTGCTATTAAAAACTTAAAAATGAATACATCTGGCGGAAGCCTGTCTGTAGCGGGAACCACCGATGCCGAAGCACGTATAGAAGTATATGTACGGGGTAATAATGGAAATGACGCTATCAGTAAAGAAGACCTCGAAGAAAGACTTCAAAATTATGAATTATCCGTTTCGCAAGATGGTAATTCTATCGTAGCTTTTGCCAAAAACAAAACTAATAATTGGGGCAAAAAATCGCTCAGTATTGCGTTTAAAGCCTTTGTACCCGAAAATATCACTACTGATTTGAACACCAGTGGCGGTAGCATTAGCGTAAAAGGCATCACTGGCAATGCCGTTGGCAGAACGTCAGGTGGGAGTATTTCAGTAGTAAAATGTAAGAATAAAATTGCTTTGAAAACATCGGGTGGAAGTATTTCTGCCGATAATTGTTCGGGAGATATTGATCTTTCTACTTCGGGAGGGAGTATTTCTGCCGCTGACTTAGATGGAACTATCGACCTCAGAACGTCGGGCGGAAGTATCAGTTTAGATAATTTGAAAGGAAAAACCCAAGCCATTACCTCGGGCGGAAGTATTAAAGCCACCGAATTGCGTGGTGAGTCGATGGTAAAAACATCGGGCGGTTCAATTGCCCTTCGTGAAATTTATGGAACATTAGATGCCGCCACCAGCTCAGGGAGTATGGATGTTGAAATCTTAGAATTAGGTAAGTCACTGAATCTGAGCGTTTCATCGGGTGGAATGAACGTAAAAATGCCCATGAACAAAGGCATGAACTTGGACTGTGCTGCCCAAAAAGTAAGCATTGACGGTTTGAAAAATTTTGACGGAGAGATTGAAAAAGCTTACGTAAAAGGTAAACTCAACGGCGGTGGAATTCCCGTAAATATGAAAGTGAGTTCAGGAAATTTAACGGTGAGAGCATTGTGAAATAGATATGAATTATGAGATATGAAATAATAGAGAGAAATTTCATGTTTCATAATTCATATATAATCATACAAACTTTATTTTAGTTTTGGTTAAGTACCCTATTAGCCCATTGATATTCGATGGGCTAATTTTTTTGGCTTTTTACATACATCATAATTTTATCCCAAAAACTAATTACTTTTGTGTCTTAATTATTAAATGAAATAAATTGATTTATTGACAAAATGATATAAAACGATTCATATCTTATATCATAACTAATAATTCATAACTAATCAAACTATGTCATACGGTCTTTTAAAAGGAAAAAGAGGAATAATCTCAGGTGCATTAGATTCTAATTCAATCGCTTGGAAAGTGGCTCAACGTGCCAAAGAAGAAGGAGCAATCTTTACGCTAACCAACGCACCCCTTGCCATGCGGATGGGCGAAATCAATAAATTAGCGGAAGAATGTGAAGCAAAAATTATCCCTGCGGATGCTACTTCGGTTGAGGATTTAGAGAAACTTTACGCAGGTTCAATGGAGCATTTGGGAGGAAAAATTGACTTCGTGTTACACTCCATCGGGATGAGTACTAATATCCGTAAAAACCGCACTTATGACGATTTGAACTACGAATGGTTTATGAAATCATTGGACGTTTCGGCTCTTTCGTTCCACAAAATGCTGCAAGTAGCGGATAAAATGGACGCTATCAACAGTCAAGGTTCGGTGGTGGCATTGTCATACATCGCTGCCCAACGCTCATTCCCAGACTATACGGATATGGCACAGGCAAAGGCAATGTTAGAATCTATTGCCCGTTCTTATGGAGCAGTATATGGCAAGAAAAACGGCACGAGAGTAAACACCGTTTCACAGTCGCCTACCAAAACAACGGCAGGAACGGGAATCGCAGGATTCAATGCTTTTTATGAATACGCCAACGAAATGTCGCCATTGGGAAACGCCACAGCAGACGAATGTGCAGATTATGTGATTACCTTATTTTCTGATTTGACCAAGAAAGTAACGATGCAAAACCTCTTCCACGACGGCGGATTTAATTGCGTAGGTATTTCGGAAGGGATTGTGAACAGAATGGGATAAATAAATTCATAGTACAGGTACAAATATTATAAATGACAGCCTCAAAAAGGCTGTCATTTTGTTTTAAAAGGTTTCTAAGAAAATCATTTTATAAATCTTTGGAACATTTTTTGCTTATCATAAGCACAATCGTTATTTTCGTATAAAAATAACATTCTGTTAATCAAGTATTTAATCACTAATCCATGAACACTTACAATAAGAAACATACGTTTTTTAATGGTTTATTGGCATTCTTTCAAGCCCAAGGCAACCCTTTTCTCTCATCAAAAATGAAACCATCCCAGCTTTTCTTACTTTTATTCTCAGGCTTATGCTTCACTGTTGGAGCATCTAATTATCAAGTACCTGCCAAGCCAAAACCCGCAGTTGCAGCAACAAAATCAACTAAACCAGCCGTGGCAAAGGGAAAAAAGAAGGGGAAAAAGCTAAAAAAGGTAATTATCAAAAAGGATTCAATGCCTGATATTGACCCTGCAAACGCAAACTCTCCGCTTTACCAAAAAAATAATTTATAAAAATTCCTTACCCGTTTATTGGTGAAACATAATTCACTCAAAAACACATTACTCAATCACTCATTATTCAATAACCCCATCATGAAAAAATTATTCCTTAGCCTCATTTTAGGTCTTTTTGTATTTGCCACTGGTTTTGCCCAGACTACGGACTTAAATTCAGCCCTCAAATTTATCAAAGCTGGCAACACTTTACGTGAAGTAAAACAGTATGACCAGTCGGAAGAATACCTCAACAAAGCCCTCAATATTGTCAGAAATAAAGACAGATATTGGGAAGCTGCCGCTTATGAAAACTTAGGTTTCTTGTATCGTGACCAAGAAAATATATTGGAAGCCTCACGCAATTTTGCCAAAGCCATTGAGATTTATCATAGCTTGAAAATGTCGATGAGCGAGAAAGCTCTTACGCAATTAATGGGTGGTTTGAAAGATACCGAAGAGCTTTTTGCGGGTATTGATATTGGCTCAAAAGGTGTAAAACTGAGTATCATCGGTGTATCAGTTTCTGCCAAAAAAGGGTTGACGTATAATCTTAGAAAGAGTATGTCAATCAACACAGAACCCAGTGCATTGTCAGCCGCTGCTATTAAAGAAACCGCCCAAGCAGTGAAGGATTTGATGGATACTGCTACGGTAAAAAACTCAGTAATATCAGACCGTCTTTTTATCGTAATGAGTAGCGGATTGAAACAAGCAATGGACAAAGCAGCGGGAAAAGAAACTGAATTAACAGCAGCTATTAGAGATGCCTTGAAAAATCCAAATCAAAAAATTGATGCTGTTTCTTACGAAGACGAAGCAAAATTTGGTGCTTTGGCGATGATTGTACCTGAATTACATTTGTCGTCGTCAATCATGGATATTGGCGGAGGCAACGTAAAGGGCGGGTATTTATTGAACCGTTCAAAATTTGAAGCCGTAAACTTTCCTTATGGTACAAAAGCCTTTGGAAAAATCGTAAAAACGAAATATCCTGATGCCGACATCAAGGGCTATATTACTGGCGTAGATGCCGAAATTGCTCCTATACGTGAGGAAATGGCCATTGAAATGAACCGTAAAGTAGGCTTGAAAAACCGCAAAAATGTTTATCTATTGGGTGGAATCGCTTTTGTGATGAATACGTTGCTACACCCAGACCGTGCCGCCATTATTGGTCGCCCAGTAGAGGTGAGTTTGGAAGACGTGAAGAAATTCCGTCAGATGGCAGTTTCAAATTATGAGGAATTAATCTCGCCAGACTTAGGCAAAATTGGTGACCCCATCGTGAAGCAAATTGCAGAAGAAGACATCAAGACCATTACTACCAAATTGTACAACAACCAAGACATTATTGCGGGTGCAACCATCTTGGAAACTATTATGAAAGAATATGCTCGTGATGGTGTTCAGAAGCGTTTTTACTTCATCAAAGGTGGTGACGTTGCTTGGATTTCTGGATACGTTTTCAAACTGATTTCGGATGATTATTCAGTGAAGAAGGAATTGTAATTATTCGTTTTTCGTATCTCGGTTTTCGAGGTTCGGGATTTTATTGAAGCCCTGCGGAATTAGTTCTGTGGGGCTTTTTTGTAGGAATTAAGAAGGATTTTATAATCTATGACAAGCATTTTCTGAATAAGAATTATTAATACTCACTCCCTCACCCCCCAATCAGTAACCAAGCCATCCATACTCACTAAGTTTTTTTCCTTCAAATATTCGTGCATTCCTTCTTTGCCTTTTTTTGCTGCCCAATCAAAATGGATATCTCGCTCGCCTTGGTAGTCGTATAGTGGTACACCAAAACCGCAGGAGGTTTGTACCAAATCAATATCAGCGACAATAATTTGCCGAGTACTGGGGTATATTTTGAAATGTGAAGCATAATTTTCCCATTCTTCGGAGTCTGGCAAAACGGTAAATCCTTTGCCATAGAGCCTCAGAATTAAAGGGTTACCATCAAAAGCACAAAACATAATGGTTATCCGTCCGTTTTCGAGCGTATGAGCTGATGTCTCGTTGCCACTACTAATCAAATCCATGTATGCCACCTTTTTGTCTGACAAAACCCGAAAACAATCTAAACCTTTGGGCGAAAGATTAACGTGTCCGTCGGCACTCAGTGGAGCTGTACTTACGAAAAAAATGTGCTGTTTTTCAATAAATTCCTTGTGAGCAGGAAGAATTGAATCATGAAATTTTCCCATAGTTTTGATTGTTTAGGATGAATTTTGATTACTAAAATTACGAAAAAAACCTCACTTATTTTAGGTAATTATGAAATCTAAATCTGAAAAGTTGAAACGTAAAAAAGGTTAATTATTTTTCAGTACATTTACAAAATCTTTCATCAAAAAAACACAATTATGAAAAAGAAATTATTGATTTTAGCTTTATTATGTTGCTCTTTTTTAGGCGTTAATGCCCAGAAATTCAAGGGTTTAGACAAAAGTCCAATGGATATGGCATATTTCCCCGATGAGTTCGCCCATGACCGTAAATTTGCTCCGCAAAAAGTGGGCGATAAGGCGTATATTAGGCTCCTATACAGTCGCCCTGCCAAAAAAGAGCGAGTTATTTTTGGCAAATTAGTGCCTTACGGAAAGGTATGGCGTGTGGGTGCAGATGAAGCCACGGAAATCAAGTTTTATGAGGATGTAACTATTCAGGGCAAAACCCTCAAAGCGGGTGTTTATTCCTTATTTATGATTCCGACTGAAAAGGAATGGACTATTATTTTCAATACTGATTTGGACGTTTGGGGTGCTTATAGTTACAACGAAGCCAAAGACGTGTTGCGAGCAACAGTTAGTCCACAAAAGATGGATGAAGTGGTGGAAAATTTGACCATAAATTTTGGAAAGGGTAATGATAAAGAAGCACTTATGAATTTGGGTTGGGATAATGTGATGGTATCATTACCGATTATGTTAAAGTAATTCAGAAAGACTAACGCATAAAAAAGCCTTCGCAAATATTCATTTGGAAGGCTTTTTTAGTAAATCCAATCGAAGGAAACTTTTTCGTATTCATCTGGTTGTTTTTTGTTGGCTAAGGCTTTAGGCTTTATTTTTGAAGCTGAATCTCGCCAAGTGTTTCGATTAAAAATTGCTCTGTTGTTTTTCATATTTTTGTTTTTGTTTCAAAATTACTACGCTAATAAAAACTATGGATAACGGAATTGTTATAAAATCATAAACAAAAAAGCCAACCTTTTGGGTCAGCTTTTTATAAATTTTATTGTAAATCTTATCATTCAAACTTTCCTTTTCTCGTAATTCCCTCCCAATCATCCGTGCGAAAAGAATTAACTGGCAAACTTTCTACACTGAACAAATTAGCATCCATCGGCGAGTCTGCCCAAGCGTATCTTACAGACACCGGTTTCTGGTTTTTGGGATGCGTAACTACCACTTTATCGCCCACTATTTCAGCTTTAGCGTAGTAAAAAACTTTGTCTTCTCCTGCTATTTCAAAGCCTTTCAAATAGCCAAATTTATCTTTTGCCATCAATCCTCCGCCTACATATTTAAACGAAATTGTAGCATTATTCGCTCCAAAATCCACCTTATCATACATTGGACTTGAAAATACAATCTCCTGACCGTAGTCTTTTTTCAAAGCATTTATTGCCAAACGATGCCCTACATCTTGTTTATTGGTAGGGTGAATATCGTTTGGATTTCCAATGTCGGTAATGACTGCCATTCCTGTTTTGGGCAAGGATAACGTCATCGTTTGAGCCTCTCTGAGTTCCGCCCAACCACTACCTTGATTGCTATTTTGATACGGTCCATAATTAGCAAGCTGAACAAAGTAAAATGAAAAATCATCGTTCCATTTTTTTCGCCAATCGTTAATCATTAAAGGAAAGCTTTGGCGGTATTGATATGATCTGCCAGCATTGGTTTCGCCCTGATACCATAAAGCACCACGCACTGCAAAAGGCACAAGGGGAGCAATCATTCCATTGTAAATGGTAGTGCCAACGTTGTTACTACTGTGCACGTACTCGTGTTTTTCCACAAAAGACGGCATCAATTTCCAGCCATTAGTGAGACTAACTTTTTCTTTATTGGCACTCACAAAAAGGTCGTCATTCGTTCCCATTAATCCTGAACCATACCAGGCAGGGTCAATCATTTTGGCGAATTTCACCACCAAAGAATTTGTGCCAGCCTTCCAAGTATTAGCAGGAATAACGACTTTTCTGACCCCTTTCATAACGCCTTCCGCTACTAATTTACCATTAATATAAATTTCATTTTGAGCATCTTGAATCCCTAAGCCCAACGTAGTTAACTGATTTGCCATTTCTGAAGAAATTTCCACATTCCGAGCCATGAAACCCGTTCCTCGAAATGCCCAAATGCCTTTCCAGTCCCATTGTCCAAGCGGACTGTCGCCA
>JANPGQ010000447.1:0-2083 GCA_031423975.1 Cytophagales bacterium
AGTCCATTATTTTAGACAATTTCTCAAATTCTGAAAAAAAAGCCCTTGCTGGAATTAAGCAAATTATTGGCAAATCTGTAAAATATTATGAGGCTGATATTAATGATTTTAATACTTGGGATACCGTTTTCACCGAACAGAAAATTGATGGCATCATTCATTTTGCCGCTGCCAAAGCGGTAGGTGAGTCCGTAGAAAAACCCCTAAAATACTACCGAAATAACGTTTCTGCCACCGTGTTGATGTTAGAGAAAATGGCTGAATATGACGTTAACAACTTAGTTTTTTCATCTTCATGCACCGTTTATGGCGAGCCAGATTCATTGCCCGTTACCGAAAACTCAGCCGTGAAGCCCGCCACTTCTCCTTACGGAAATACCAAGCAAATTTGTGAGGCTATTATTCGTGATACCGTGCAAAGTACAAACGATTTCCATGCCATTTCTTTGAGATATTTCAATCCCATTGGAGCGCACGAAAGCTGCTTGATTGGTGAATTACCTTTGGGTGTTCCTGCAAATCTCGTGCCTTTCCTTACGCAATCTGTAGCGGGACTCAGAGGACAGTTAGCTGTTTATGGCAATGATTATCCAACCCCCGACGGTACGGCAGTGCGTGATTATATACACGTAGTCGATTTAGCCAAAGCTCACATGTCGGCATTAAACTTGCTTTTGAAACAACCAGATGGCAATTATTACGATTTTTTCAACATCGGAACGGGTACAGGAAGTTCGGTTTTAGAAGTAATCTCTGCTTTTGAATCTGCTACTGGTTTGAAGGTAGATTTTGCCATAAAACCAAGAAGAGATGGCGATGTAGTGGCGGTATATGCAGATTGTTCAAAATCAAAACAAATCTTAGGCTGGCAAACCGAAAAGACCTTAGTGGATGCTTTGAGGGATGCTTGGAATTGGCAATATAAATTATCAAAATGAAAAAAATATTAATCACTGGCGGAGCTGGCTTCATTGGCTCACACGTTGTACGACTTTTTGTTACGAAGTACCCTCAATATCAGATAGTTAATCTTGATAAATTAACTTATGCAGGAAATTTAGAGAATATTTCAGATATTGAAAATGCCCCCAATTATACATTCGTGAAAGGTGATATTGTGGATGCTGAATTTATCGACCAACTATTTGCCGAACATCAGTTTGATGGAGTCATTCACTTGGCGGCAGAGTCGCACGTGGATAGGTCAATTACTGACCCTATGGCGTTTGTGATGACCAACGTTATCGGAACTTGTAATCTTTTGAACGCTGCCAAAAATACTTGGAAAGAATCAGGTTATGAAGGCAAACGTTTCTATCATGTTTCTACGGATGAAGTTTATGGAGAATTGCATAATCCAGAAGAATTTTTCTTGGAAACAACGCCTTATGACCCACGTTCGCCTTACTCAGCTTCAAAGGCTTCTTCCGACCATTTTGTGAGAGCTTATGGAAGTACGTATAAATTGCCCGTAGTGATTACAAACTGTTCTAACAACTACGGACCAAATCATTTTCCTGAGAAATTATTGCCTTTAATTATTCATAATATCTTGAATAACAAACCTTTACCAGTTTATGGAAAAGGCGAAAATGTGAGGGATTGGCTATTTGTAGTTGACCATGCCAGAGCGATTGATACGGTTTTCCATATCGGTAAAGATGGTGAAACATATAATATCGGCGGTTTCAACGAATGGAAAAATATTGATATCGTGATGTTGGTTTGCAAAACGATGGATGAAAAATTAGGTCGTGAAGCAGGAACATCAGAAAAACTCATCACCTACGTTACCGACCGTGCAGGGCATGACCTCCGCTATGCGATTGATGCTACCAAAATTATGAATGAATTAGGTTGGAAACCATCACTTCAATTTGAAGAAGGTTTAGAAAAAACCGTTGATTGGTTTTTGAATAATCAAGCTTGGTTGGATAATGTAACTTCGGGGAATTATCAGAAATATTATGAAAGTATGTACGAAAATAGATAACACATGAACATATTAGTATTAGGTGGAGTTGGTCAATTAGGGCAATGCTTACAAAAAGTAGCTACTGAACGAGGTATCACTTCCATTTCG
>JANPGQ010000448.1:0-2960 GCA_031423975.1 Cytophagales bacterium
ATGCTGAATGGAGTAGTATTCGGCACGAATTATTTGAAAATACTGCTATGCCGTTTGTTCCCCGTCCCATCTATTGTGTGCCGCATCACCAAGCATTGTCAAATTCGGCCAGGCCTCCCATGACTGATTAAAGGGCATACAATAGATGGGACGGGGAACAAACGGCATAGCAGTATTTTCAAATAATTCGTGCCAAATACTACTCCATTCAGCATATTCCTTTTTGAACCAAGCCAACAATTGTGCTTTATCAGTGAAGTCTAAACCACTTTTTGCCGACCAATGCTCATCTGTTTTGAAACTTATATAAAAACCGATTTCGCCATTTGCTCTTTGACCCATTAATATGTCTTTTTGATTTCCGAAAGCCATTATTTTTCCACCACGGAGCAAGGCAGAAATGTTTGGTACAGATTTTTCTGCTTCATAAACGTTTCCTTCAAGCATCGTTATTCCTGAATAAAAAGGTTTAATATCTGTAAGGTATGGGCGAATTTTTGAGTTTGCACCATCAGCCGCAATAACAATGTCGGCATAAGCATTTGTGCCATCTTTGAAATGCAAAAGCCAGCCTTCATCTTGTTTTTTCATCGAAACAAAATGGCAATTCCAGGCAATTGTATCCGCTTGTAAAGATTCTAACAGGATTTTTCTTAATACTCCACGGTCTATTTCGGGGCGGAAATGTTCATGTCCAAAGTTTTCATCTTGTTTAGTTTCGTGGTCACTGAAGAAAATTTCTGCACGTTCATTCACAATGACCATTTTATCTGCACCGACAAGGAAATTCTTGTTAAACTCGTCGAATAATTTGGCTTTATGTAAAGCCGCCAAGCCTGAATCTTGGTGTAAATCAAGCGGTGAACCCTGTACACGAGCATTTTTATCAATATCTCGTTCATACACTTTTACATCAACTCCTTTGAGTTGTAAAAGTCTGGCCAGTGTTAACCCGCCAGGGCCACCTCCTAAAATGGCGATTTTTTTATTTTGTAATAACATAATTATAAATTTTATGCCACAAAATTATTGCTCATCGTACACTAAGAATTGTAAAAAACGGTCATTTTTGTTTTTAAACAATTCTTTGGGCGAAACACCTGAAAGTTTTTTGATTTCTTTAATGAAATGCGATTGGTCGGTAAAATTAAGTTGAGGCAAGAGCTTCCCTTCTTTGATGTGCGGAAGCGAGGCCTGAAAACGAAGAATATTGCAATACGCTTTTAGTGAAAGTCCAAATTGTTGATTGAAATAACGGTTAATTTGACGTTCACTCCAAATGACTTTTTCAGAGAGTTCTTTTATGGAAATCTCCCCGTTGGCGGTAACAATTAATTCAAATAATTTACGTTTTCGCTCATCAATTTCTTTGGGTATGAGTGATTGGATTTTTTGCGAAGCCTTGTCACAAAACGCATCAAAATCGTCTAAATCATCAACATTAAAATCCCAAAAGTTATTGGTTAATACCGTTCCACTATTTAATATATCCGCTACTGAAAGTCTTAATATATATTCTACCGCCAGTGGATTGAAGCTTACGGAGAAAAAATTGGTCACCTCTTGTTTCGCATATTTAGGCTTAGTTTCTAAACCCAATAACGAAATGCGAAACTGATTATCCTCAGTTTTTGAAAACATCAAATCAATTTTTCCATTGGGAATAACTACTGCTTCATTGTTATCTGACAGATTTTGTAATAATGTAAAGCAATAAACATAATCAGCGAGTGATTTGTCAGGTTTTATGAGTTTGAAATTGATGGTATTATCCATTATACGCTAACTATTATTAGAATTTAGAATCTCATCAATCTGCCTAATTATTTCACCCTCTTCACAACAAATATCAATATCCGCCGCTCTAATCGTTATTACCTTATCACTGGCAAATCTATCGGCAATCGTAAAAATATCCATCTTGCTGTTCTCTTCTCCATTTTTTTTAGGATAAATCAGCAAGACTTGGTCAATTTCTCGCCTGATTGAATATGCCAGCATTTGATACATATCAGTTTGAGAAATCCCCTTTTTGCTATCTTTCTTATCTCGGATTTTATACTTAGTATCAATCACCAGTGTAGGGTCTTGCAAAATAATATCATTCTTTATTTGAAATACTTTTTCTTGTGTCAGAAAACCTGTTCCCTGGGCATTGGGATTTCTATCTTTAAAATATGTCTCAATTATTCCAAAAATAAATTCTTCAAAAACTACTTCCATCGGCAGTAAAAGGCAGAAATTGTTTTTATTTGAATCTGACTGACTAATACTGGAGGACGATAAAAACATTCGACTCATTTCTAACACAATTGCCAAATCTTGATAAAGTGGATTGAGTTTCACTAAATCACAATGACTTTCTTGGCAATATTCGTCCGCCACATCATCCAACAAAAACAACAAACTATTCAGTTTTTCTTTGCTTTTTTCGTTGTTTGTGAACGATAAAAGCATTCGGGAAACACACTTTACAATTCGATTAAACTGATTATCATATAGAAATGGTTCGTAGGTACAATGAAAAAACTGGTGTCTGCCTGTTAGTAAATTATTTTGCACATATTGTGGAATGGCTAACGAACCTCTCAAATAACTCGTTTCTTCGGTTATTTCTTGGTAAGATTGATACGGTTGGTTGGTCAATAATTCTTCCGTATGATGTGCAAACAGAAAAATAAAGGCTTCTAACCAAGTATCAAATGGCTGGCGGTCGAGTGGTAATTCGGCGAATGGTAAATTAATCTTCTTTCCATAGCTCAACCAATAAAGCACTTTTGAAATAATTTGTTCTTCAGGTACTTCATGACAAATTTTTGGATAAATATTAAGCGTAAGCCCTTCAAACTGAATAAAGCCAACATAATTATTTGCTTTTATTTTATCTCCATCAAAAGTCAGAAAACGTTGTTTTTTCTTATTCGTGCCGTAGAAAGAATCTCCTTCATCTTCCTCTAAAC
>JANPGQ010000449.1:0-3644 GCA_031423975.1 Cytophagales bacterium
TGCCACAACGGGCGTAATATCTTGACGGTTCAATTTTAGAGTCAAAATATCTTTGGAATCTTCTGATATTGGACCACTTGTATAATATGAACTGATGATTTTTGTATCGTTGGATTCTATCAGTCGGCTAATTTCAGCTAAGGAATAGCTTCTATTTTCAACCGCAATTTCCAAAACTGCTCCTAATTCCTGCGTACCTAAATTCTTAGAAAATTGATTCAATAATTCGTTGGCACTAATTGTTCCTGCAAATTTATGTTCATCATCCAATACTGCCACCGCTTGTAAATCATGCTTTTGGGTAACCGCTAATATTTCAAAAAGGTGTTGGTTTTCAGAAACAAATATATCCCCAAATTCAGGTTGAAGGGCTAACATTGGGAGAAATTCGTCGGCATCCATCAAAATATCTTGACTAATTAATCCTCGATATTCTTCTTCATTTACAATCGGTAATTGTCCGATTCGATACTCTTCCATCCATTCCAGCACCTCTCCAACGGTATCAGTAGGTTTTACAATGGGCAACATCGGATTAACAAAGTCTTTTGCGAGCATAAATTTTTAGTGAATAGTGAATACGCAATAATTAATAGTGGTTATACAATTCATAAATTATTACCCTAAATTACATATTTGAATTAGATTTCCAAATTTATTTTCCAAATTTGTTTAATAGTAAAACATTGATAATAAATTGACACAATAATTTATATAATACTATGATTATCAGCAAATTAACTATCAATTATTAATTATTCTCTATCAACAATATCATGCCATTTCCATTACGCTAATCGGTGTTTTTTCTAACCAGCCGTTCAAAATTTCATTAAATCTCTCGGGGCGTTCCATCATGGGTGCGTGGCAACATTTATCAATAAAATATAATTCAGAATTTTCAATTAAACGATTAAATTCGTGTCCAACTTGTGGGGGTGTTATGGTATCATTTAAGCCCCAAACCAACAAAGTAGGCACTTTTATATTAACAACTTCTTTTGCCATATTGTTCCGCTGGGCAGACTTTGCTATTGAGATAATTCTAAGCACTTTTGAAGCAGTTGTTGTAGTTTCAAAAACCTCATCAATTAACTCTTTGGTAGCAACAGTTGGGTCATAAAAAGTATATTCTACCCGCTCCTTTATGTAGGCATAATTCCCCCGTTTTGGGTACGAACCACCCATACCATCTTCAAACAAACCAGAGCTACCCGTCAACACTAATCGCTTGACTTTCTGCGGATTATGTAACGTATATATCAACGAAACATGTCCTCCCAAGGAATTTCCCAAGAGAGTTATTTCATCAAAACCTTTCCAATTCACAAAACCCTCAATAAACTCAGTAAGTCCTTCACAACCCGCTTTCAAGATGGGCATATCATAAATTGGCATCATCGGAATGATGACCCTGTATTTACTTTTAAAGCCCTCAATTACGCCTTCCCAGTTACTTAAAGCACCGAACAATCCGTGTAGTAACAATAGAATTTCGCCTTTGCCTTCGTCGATGTACTTATAGCCGTTTCCTTCGTGAATTTGATATTTCATAAAACTTATATTTTTAATTTGAGGAAGAATTATCGTGAATTAAAATTGAGACAAGATTTGTTTCAGAATGTAACTAAGTATTGAACCAGCATACTTTTTATAGAATAACGGTTTTATACTATTTTAGTTCATTCGTAACATTATCACAAAATAATAAAAAAACTGCGAAAAGTATGTTATTTCTACGTTATTTGTTTTTAAAATATATTAAATGGCAAATTCTTAAATGATATTTTTTTATTTCAAATGATTGATAATCAGAATATTAAATCTAATAAAATAATTTTTCTGGTAAATTTTTATTTTGAATAAATTTAGTTTGTAAAATCTAATAAAAATGTCAGGTAAATTGCCAAAATATAAAAATAATCCAATTTCTCTATATTTTGTTATAAAGCATTTTCAATAAATAATTCATCTATGAAAAAAGCCAAGCCTGTATTCAGACTTGGCTAATCAAGAAATTCATTTAAAAACGAAATTACTTGGCGGAAACTACCTCAATTTCAAAAAGCAAAGGGGTATTGGCGGGGATACTACCTTGTCCGTTTGCACCATAGCCCAAAGACGACAAAAAGATAAGCGTTGCCTTTTCGCCAACCCGCATTTTGGCAATGCCTTTATCAAAACCATCCACCACTTGACGAGCTCCGAGTATGAAAGCGAAATTGCCCGAATCAAAAACATTATCAAGTTTTTTGCCAGCAATAAATTTTCCAGTATAATTGACCACTATACTTTGACCACTTTTCAAAACTGCACCCGATGGATTTGCTTTGACCATAATAAACTTTAAACCTGCCGTTGAAGAATCCGTTACGGTTAACTTTTTGGTCTTGATATAGTTATTAATTTGGTCTGGTTCTGGACCGAAGACTTCATCGTTGCTACTGCACGCTATTACTAAAACTGAAAACAATAAAATGAAAAGGAAGTTAAATCTGTACATAAAATTGGGTTTGAAATGAATGATAAAGTTAAAGAAGATTTATGATTTTTTTAGGAAATAGTCAAAAACAGCCTATTTTTACAGTTTAATTTTCATCCTTCAAACAAACATAAAACATGAAAGCATTTCTTCTTTTTATTGGTATTCTATTTTGTTGCAAAATCAATGCACAGGACGCTATTGAATACAAAACTCCCCCAACAACCATTATGAATTTGGCAATTGCTAAACCTTCGCCCAGCGTGAGTGTGAATGACAAGGGAGATTTTATGCTCATCATAGAGCGTAGTGCTATGCCCACGGTGGAAGAATTGGCACAGCCCGAACTGCGAATTGCGGGACTGCGAATTAATCCCAACAATTTTGCTCCAAGCCGTTCAACGTATGGTATTGGCTTGTCTCTGAAAGAAATAAAAACGGGTCAAGAATTTCCAATTACGGGTTTGCCTTCAAATCTGAAATCGGGGAATTTTCAATGGAGTCCGAATGATGATAAAATTGCCTTTACGCAAACCAATAACGAATCTGTTGATTTGTACATGATTGATTTGAAGACAAAAAAGGCACAAAAAGTAAATAAAACGCCTTTGAATGTGGTAATCAATGATATTACTTGGGCTGATAATAATAGTATTGTTTATAATGCTATAGTGAAACCTGTCAGTGAATCTCCCAAAAAACCAATTGCTCCCAAAGGTCCTGTGGTTCAGCAAAATATGGGTAAAGTAGCAGCCAGTGCAACCTTCCAAGATTTGATAAAATCACCTTATGATGAGCAATTATTTGAGTTTTATACCACAACGCAATTGGTAAAAAACACCAATGGCATAGAGACTAAAATTGGGACGCCACAGATTTACAATATGGCTTCGCTTTCGCCCGATAAAAAATACATTTTGGTAGAACGAATCGACAAACCTTATAGCTATTTAGTTACGGTAAATGGGTTTAATTCAACGATTTTGGTCATGGATTCAGACGGTAAAATGGTAAAAATGATTGCCAAATTACCCAGTAGTGAATTAGCTCCTTCGGGTTATGACAATGTCTTGAACGCTCCGAGAGGGCATAATTGGGTGAATACTTTACCTAATACGCTTTCATGGATTGAGCCTTTGGATAGTGGTTTAATCAAAAAGAA
>JANPGQ010000450.1:0-3958 GCA_031423975.1 Cytophagales bacterium
ATACGAACCTGCAGAAGTAGGTATTGTTGATCCGTTATAACCTTTGAGCCAAGTCCAATTATTAGTGGCAGGGTCAAATTCCCAAAGGTCATTGAGTTCGGTTTCTGTTGTAGGATTATTTATGTTTCCTCTACCTCCAAAAAGGTACAATTTGCCATTGAGTTCCCATTGGGCGGATAGGCTTCTTGCTCCTGGTCCATTGGTGGATGCTCCATAAAAACTTGGTTGATTTGTTATATCAGAGCCATTAATCCATTTGAATTGGTTGGAATTAGCTTGACTAAATAGTTGAAAATCAACGAGAAAGCAAAAGAGGATTATGAGAAGTATAAATTTTTTCATGGAGTGAGTTTTTGGCAATTTAGTCATTATCCTGAAATAAGGAATTACCATATACTCAGTATTTTGGAATCTTTGCAACGTAGTTATTAATATCCCCTACTTTTGAAATCATATCTAATTTTATGGAGTAAAACTTTATAATTATATAGAATGTAAAATTTATATGGTAGATTTACAATTGAAATAAACATAATTAGCCAGTTACCATCTGGCTAATTAAAAACCACAAAAAGATGACCACAGAAACTACCTATAATCACTTTATTATCGAAGTAAAAAATCAAATTGTTCATAGTCGTTATTTGGCGGCTCGTTTGGTTAATCGTGAGCAATTGTTACTGTATTTCATCATCGGAAAACGATTATCTGAAAAGGTTTCTTCCGAAAAATGGGGTACAAAAGTCATTGAGCAAATAGCCGATGATTTGCAAAAAGAATTGCCTGGATTGAAGGGATTTTCTTATAGAAATATGATGAAGATGATTCAGTTTTCTAAGGAATATTCGCAAATTCAATTTCTGCCGTTATCAACGGCAGAAATACAAAACATTGATAATCAAGATATTACAATTTGGCAGTTGATAACTGCCAAATTAGAAGGGCTTACTCCTGAGCTATTTTTCGGAATAGGTTTTACGCAACATATTGTCCTTTTGAACAAGTGTAAAGACTGGGATCAACGGCTATTTTATATCAAAAAGACCGTAGAAAATCATTGGACGGTTGAAATGTTAGAATGGCAAATCAAGACGAATTTGTTTCAAAAACAAGGCAGTGCGATTCAGAGTAATTTTGAAAATACTTTGCCTCTTCCGCTTCAATTGAACTCTACTTTGGCTTTCAAGGACGAATATTTATTGGACTACATCAATGTTGAAACGAGTGATGAAAGAGTAGTCGAGAAGGGAATTGTCAATAATATCAAAGAGTTTATTATGAAGATGGGCAAAGGTTTTTCATTTATCGGAAACCAACATCGTTTATTGGTGGATGACGATGAGTTCTTTGTGGATTTGCTTTTTTATAACCGAGTTTTGAAGTGTTTGATTGCCTTTGAACTCAAAAAAGGGAAGTTTAGACCACAAGATGCGGGGCAGTTAAATTTTTATCTAAACGTGCTGAATGATACTGAAAAATTAGAAGACGAAAACCCTGCGATTGGGATTATTCTTTGTTCGGAGAAAAATGATAGAACGGTTGAATATGCCTTTCAAAAAATCTCAAATCCAATGGGGGTGGCTGTTTATCAATTGAGTGAACAACTGCCTGAGCATTTGAAAAATATCTTGCCAGACCCAGAAACTTTGAAGAGGTTATTGGGGTGATTTATCCCTTTAAAGGCTTCAACAAAAACTCCAATCCATTCAATTTAATCTCATACAAAGTCTCCAAAAGCATTCCCAAACGACCTTTTGGGAAACCTTGATTATAAAACCAGACAAGATATGGTTCTGGTAAATCACATAAAATACGCCCTTTATACTTCCCAAAAGGCATTTTCATACTGGCTAATTCTTGAAG
This sequence comes from Cytophagales bacterium, assembly GCA_031423975.1. Classification (GTDB taxonomy): domain Bacteria; phylum Bacteroidota; class Bacteroidia; order Cytophagales; family Spirosomataceae; genus Arcicella. Next base: position 1,864 of record JANPGQ010000450.1, read on the forward strand.
AATATTTGCATCAAATTGATCAAAATTTACGGCTTCCATTTTGCTTGTTTTTTAAGAATCCCCTCCTCAACTGATTTATCCAAAAGGTCTTCTGTATAGCTCCAAATCGTTTCAGAGCCTTTTTTAATCTTGTAGGCGGTATCGAAAACCCTTTGATAATCAACATTATATTCTGCCCAAGTGCCTCCTTTGTTTGAGGCATTTTGTAGTAAAGGCTCAAATCTATCCATTGCTTTGGCAAATTTAGCTTCGTTGGTTTCTCCCGCTTCAAATTCCTCCCAAATACTGATAAATTCCTCGGCTTGTTCGGGTGGCAATATTCCAAAAATACGCTTTGCCGCAATGGTTTCGGCTTCGGTATTGGTGTGATTTTTTGTAGTATCATGCAAGAAAACATCACCCGTATCAATCTCCACAATGTCGTGAATCAAGACCATTTTTAATACTTTCAGTACGTCGATGGGTGTGTTGGAATATTCTGCCAAAACAATCGTCATCATAGCTAAATGCCAGCTATGTTCTGCATCATTTTCATGGCGGTCGCTGTTGATTAATTTGGTTTTTCGTTGGATATACTTGATTTTGTCTATCTCTTTTATGAAGTTAATTTGTTGGGATAGTCTGTCTGTTTGCATGGTTTCAATTGTTATAAACCGAAAATAGCTGAATCTATCATTTTTTAGATAGATTCAGCTACTTTTCTTTTTTATTAACCCACAATTCAACAAAAATACCTTCCTGCAAAACTCTTACCCCTACAAATTCTTCCCAAAAATCCCCCCGTCAATAAATTCCTTAAAACTCTTTTTATAGGTATCACTCACGGGCAGAAAAGTCTCCCCAATCTGTACTTTTTCTTTATCAATGGCATCAATGGCTTCAAAGGAGACGATGAACGAATTATGAATACGGATGAATTCTGTTTCGGGCAATTGGGCTTCCAATGCTTTCATCGTCAATAAACTTACTATTTTTTGGGTTTTGGTATAAATTCTTACGTAATCTTTCAAGGATTCGATGTACAAAATATCACTTAATCGAACCTTTATTTGCTTCGTGCCATCTTTTACAAAAATGAAGTTTTGCTTGGGTTCAGTTTTTTCAGAAACTACTATTTCAGTCGGATTTATGGTGGAAATATTCATGCGTTGATTGGCTTTTTCAACGGCTTTCAAGAATCTTTCAAAGGTGATTGGTTTGAGCAAATAATCCAAAATGTCTAATTCATAGCCTTCTATGGCGTATTCAGAATATGCCGTGGTAAGAATAACGAAGGGCTTTTTTTGTAGAACTTTCAACAATGAAATACCCGTAATTTCGGGCATTTGTACATCCAAAAAGAGTAAATCAACTGAATTATCCCTTAAGAAATCAATGGCATCCAATGGATTTGAACAGGCTTTGAGCAAGTGTAAATACGGCACTTTCTCTACATAAGCAATCATCAGATTACGAGCCAAAGGTTCATCTTCAACAATTAAAACATTTATCTTCATGGCAAATTGATGATTAATTCAACAGAATATTTATCAGTTTCATCTTCTACTTTTAGCTCGTAATTATTGGGATAACTCAGGGCTAATCTACGTTGTAAATTCTGCAAACCAATTCCTGATTTCTCTTCGTTGTTAGTATTTTTCGGAATTTTAGAATTTTCAACCTTATAGGTACATTGTTTTCCTTCCACCTTGATAAAAATATTTACCCAAGCACTTTCCGAATTATTACTGACTCCGTGTTTAAAAGCATTTTCCAGAAAAGTAATAAAAATTAAAGGTACAATCATCAAACTATCGGTAGGTCCTTTTACTTCAAAGTTAATCGGAATTTGATTATTCAAACGTAATTTTTCCAGGCTAATATAATTTTCCATATACTCCATTTCTTTGCTCATTGGCACGGTTGCGTGATTTGAATCATAAATCATGTACCGCATCATCTGCGAAAGTTTGGCAATTACCTCGGTGGTATTGGGCGAATTAGTAAAGGCTAAGTAATATAGGTTATTGAGCGTATAAAACAAAAAATGAGGATTAATTTGAGCTTTCAGGAAACGTAATTCCGCCATTAATTTCTCATTTTCTATCTCTTTTCG
>JANPGQ010000451.1:0-3333 GCA_031423975.1 Cytophagales bacterium
AGCACCACGTCAGCTTCATTATTTTCTAAGAAATCTAAAACTTCTTGTCCACGTTTAAAAACCGTAATGTGCTGGACATCGGGCATTTGGATAAGCAAGGAGTAAAGCGATTGACCAAAAAGATGATGGTCATCTACCAAAATTATTCGCATTTGTTCATTTTATGGTTCGTCTTACTAATGTAAGGATATTTTTCTTTTTAATGCAAAAAAGACATGGTTTCCCATGTCTTTTTTGTATAATTTCTGAACTTCAAAAAACTACACCTTCATCACCCAACCACGTGTATCGGCTATTTTCCCAGTTTTGATACCATCAATTTCAGTAAATACTTTCATAGAAAAAGAATCTTCTGTGCGAAGGGGCAATTCATAATCAATACCGTCATAACCAATGGTTTTGATGGAAGCAATCACGGCAGCAGTTCCTGCTCCAAAAGCCTCCTGAACCTTTCCAGAGGTGATTCCTTCGGTTAATTCTTTGATGGACAAGGCTCTTTCTTCCACTTCCATTCCCCAATCACGGGCAACTTGTAAAATTGATTTACGAGTTACGCCATCCAAAATAGTATCACCCGTTGGGGCAGTTACCAACACGCCATCAATCATAAACATCAGGTTCATAGTACCCGCTTCTTCCACATATTTATGTTCCGAAGCATCCGTCCAAATGATTTGGTCGTAACCTGCATCAACGGCTAATTTTGTTGGATACAAAGACCCACCGTAATTTCCCGCATTTTTAGAAAAACCTACGCCACCATGTGCCGCTCTGATATATTGCGTTTCTACTCGCACTCTGATGGGCTTGGTATAATACGCTCCAACTGGACAAGTGAAAATCATAAATTTATAAGTCTTGGAAGGACTAACCCCCACGTATTCATCCGTAGAGAACATGAAAGGACGAATATACATCGAACTACCTTCGGCAGTTGGAATCCAAGCGGCATCCAAACGGAGCAATTCTGAAAGTCCTTCCATAAAGATTTCTTCGGGTACTTCGGGCATACACATCCTGAAAGCAGACTTGTTCAAACGCTTCCAGTTTTCTTCTGGGCGGAACACAAAAATCTCTCCTTCGGCATTTTTATAGGCTTTCATTCCTTCAAAAATCGCCTGTCCATAATGCAAAGACATCATGGCTGGTGAGTATGAAATGGGTCCAAAAGGCACAATCTGTGGTGTTTGCCATTCGCCATCTTTATAATCTACCGATAGCATGTGGTCGGCGAAAGAACGCCCAAAAACAAGGTTGTCAAAATCAACCGCATCAATTCTCGATTTTTCAATCGGATGAATATCAATCTGAATGGTATCTGTCATGGTTTATTGAGTGATTGAGTGATTGAGTGTGTAAAAATCACTCAGTCACTCAATCACAATTAAGTTATACTCTCGGTTTCCAAGCGTTTTCTTCTATATTCAAATCCTTTGCCATCATTCTACATAATACAAAAAGATAATCTGAAAGTCTATTTAAGTATCTGATTACCAAATCATTTACTTCGGTTTCCATCGAAAGTCGAATCGTAATTCTTTCGGCTCTGCGACACACTGTTCGGGCTACGTGTCCAAACGAAACAGATTGATGTCCGCCTGGTAAAATAAAAAAACGCATCGGTTCGAGGTTCGTGTCCATGTCATCCATCGCTTTTTCCAAGAGTTCAATATCGCTCTCGTGGAGGTCTGGAATGCGTTTTTTAGTCTGTTCAGGTTCTGATGCCAAAATTGAGCCAATCGTAAAAAGTCTATCCTGAATTTCTTTCAAAAGTTCTTTTCTGCCGATGTTTACTTCTTGGTCACGCACCAAACCTACGTAAGAATTCAATTCGTCCACTGTTCCATACGCCTCAATTCTGAGTTCAGTTTTCGAGACTCTTGTTCCTCCCACCAAAGACGTTTGTCCTTTATCGCCTGTTTTGGTATATATTTTCATTTATCGGTAAAGGGTAAAAGGTGAACGGTAAACGAATTGTACGAAAATAAAGAAGAATTATGAAATCCAGAGACCGTTTACCCTTCACCGTTCACCCTTTACCGATGATTTACAAAGCTACATTTTTTTTATAAAATAAAAATGGAAAAGCTAAAAAATAATTGTCTTGACAACTAATTTTATCAAGAAAGCATTAAACTTGTTGCTGAAAAATTAATACATTTGGTTAATAATCGTAACCTCTTCGTAAGCCATTTGTTTGAAGACATATTTTAAATTGATACGAAAACCATGAAAAATAAAATACTCACATTCATAACCATTTTGATGGTTGCTTTTGCAGCCACTTATCTCATTCCAACGCCGCATCATGCAGCCTCAGAATTGTATGAGGGGAAAAACCAAACTATACTTAATTATTTATCTGATTTTAGAAAGATTCCTACTCAATCAATTGATTATCAAGGAAATTCGTGGAAATATTTAGTAACGGGTAAAGGAAAAGAATCCATTTTGTTTCTGCACGGAATGGCAGGGAATTATGACTTTTGGTGGCAACAAATTAATGCCTTTAAAGATGATTATCGTATCGTTTCAGTAACCTATCCTCCTGTTTCCAATTTGGCTGAAATGGGTAAGGCAGTCATTGCCATATTAGATAAAAATAACATCCAAGAAGTGAACGTGGTGGGAAGTTCTTTGGGGGGATATTTTGCTCAATATTTATGGGCTACCTATCCAAAGCGTATCAAAAAAGCAGTTTTCGGTAATACATTTCCACCCAATGATTTGCTTGAAAAACAGAATTCAAAGTTGGTAGTAGTTGCGAAAGTAGTTCCCGAATGGCTAATGATGTATTTTTTGCGACAAGGACTTTATAAAAACGTAATTCCTGCCGCCCAAAATGACCCTTTGGCAAAAGCAGTTTTAGTAGAGAATACTTACGGTAGAATGAGCAAAGCCCAATTTGTGGCTCGGTACAATTGTGTCATTGATAAATTTCAGCCAAATAACGACCCACAAAAGCAAAAGGATATTATGATTTTTGAGGCTGACAATGACCCGCTCGTACCAGCAGAATTACGAACAAAATTAAAACAATTGTATCCCCAAGCTCAAGTACATACCTTTCACGGAAAAGGGCATTTCCCTTACATTAATGCCACTCTTGAGTATAATGCGGCATTGAAGCAGTTTCTTTCGGATAGTCTGAAAGTTGTTCAATAATCATTGTTAAATCTTAAATCATCAACTCCATGAAAAAATCATTCCTTTTATTGCTAATCTTAGTCAGCACAGGTATTTATGCCAAACCCAAACCTCGTAAAGTTGTCATGGATGAAGTAACGCTCCGTAAAAAAGCGGATATGTTAGCTCATAAATTTATCATCGTGG
>JANPGQ010000452.1:0-13685 GCA_031423975.1 Cytophagales bacterium
TCAATTTTGACAAAAAATATTATAAAGTTCGCTTATCAACCGTCACATAATCTACCCACATATAAGTATTTCCTTCCAAATTTATCAGATTAGGATTAATAAAACTGCTATCATTTGAACCAACATTCAAATTTAATATAATGTTGTGTGGTCCGAAATTATTCAAATTAAGCAGGTTGATAGAAGAATTTGTGTAAGTGGCAATCGTTACATTATCTACCATTGTTGTAACGGTAACAACTCCATTTTGATTTTTCCAAAAGCAATCATAAGTATGCCACCCTGAATTTCCGTCAACACTGAAAGAAGTAGGATATTGTCTCTCTGCCGTGTTTCCTAAAAGATTTGTTCCAGCCGTAGTTCCATAAAAAAGGTTACTGGCTGCTCTGGTAGCATTCGGGCTGAAGGAATAGGCTTCTAAAATATCAATTTCACCACTTTTGGGCCACTGGTTTTCTTGAACGGTCCAGAATGCGGGCCATGCTCCGTATGTTTGAGTAAAAGATTTGAATGTTGAACCGTTCTGAGCAATTAACTTTATAGAAGCCGAAATCCTATATTCTGTATTCAATGTAGGTACAAAACTATAATTTGATTTCAGGAGGCTCGAATTATAGGCATTTGTACCAGTTTTAGTAGCTTTAATTTGTAACACACTTTTAAAATCACGATTCGAGATTGATGAACCGCTCGAAGAATAACTGCAATAATTTGAGTTGTAATCTTTTCTGGTTGCGAAAGTCCAGTTATTAAAATTGGAGCCTGCATTGAAATCGTCGGTAAGTTGACGTACCCACGCACCCACAGCAGCAATCTTTGCTCCATAAGGTGTTTTAGTGTTTTCAGCAGTTTTTGAGCTAATTTCAGTTTCTGCTGAATTCTGACATGATACAATACAAATACACAATGAGGCGATTGTTAATATTTTTTTCATTTTTTAAAGCGTTTGAGTAAAAATTTAAATAATTATAAGTAAACATACTTGAATCTGATGAATTATAAGCCTAAAACTGGTGCTTTTTTAATTGCCAAGCCCCTTATGATTTTACTCCTTATTAAAATTCAGTCCACTCGTACTTAATTTCTTTAAAATTCCCTTGATGTTCAAGTTAAAACCATCGGCTTTAAAAGTGGCAGGAATGGTTACGGTATGGGTTGGCGAAATTACTACATTATCATCAAACATCGGAATTCTATCACACGACCATACGCTTGGGTCGTTCCAATTTCCTGATTTTACCGAAGTCATTATACCACAAGTTGCAGTTGATTTTAAGACTAAAAACCCATCATTAAGTCCTCCTACGATCTTCTGAATTGGTTTTTGGAGGTACATCGTCTGTTGGTCAGTGCTACCCGCAAAGCCCCAATTAGTTCTACTTCTGACCGCCAAAGCTCTTCCTTTTCCATTACTGGCTAATCGGGTACAGATTTCACGGGTCTGGAAATTTGGACTTAATACATAAATATACGCTCCTCCTGTGTACTCTCCTGGCTGATAATCAAGGGAAACTGGCAACCCGTAAGCAGATTCTCCCGTGATGTAAACTCTTCCCGTAGAATCTGCCGCCAAGCCACTGTATCGGGCAAAAATCGTATTGCCTTTGCTCAATGGTGGTGGTAATCTGTTGGTTAATTGTTGGGCTTGAATATAGGCAAAATCGGATGGATTATGTTTGGTTAAAACTATTTTTACCTCCGTTCCTGTGTTGGCAAAATTGAAATAATTATCCCCTCCAACGATGGGAACGGATTGAGAAATATTGAACGGAGCGTATCTAAACAAATGATTTCCGCCTGATACTTCATGAAGAATGTAGAGTTTTCCGTCTTGTCCCATTTCGGCTCTGTATGCTCTGGCATCTGCCATATTATTATTTGTCCTATTGATATATCGAGGATTTTGAACGGTTACGCCATTCACAACCATATTTGAATCCGCTTCCCAATCGTAGGCATTATACTTCAAACTTCCGTCATAATTATGCCCTTTCACCACGGGAATATACACGGGTAATCTTCCCGCTGTGGTTTGAGCCTGAACGTTTTTGAAGCCTAAACTAATGACCGTTTGTGAGGCTTCGTCAATGGCAATATCCGAACCATATTGTGATGCCCCGCCCGCTTCTCCAAGTAAAATTCCTGTGGGATTGAAAATTCTAATACCCAAAGAACTACCCCAAGTTTGATCGTCTGGGTCGCTTTCGCCCGTTAAAAGTATAACAGAATACCCAAGCGGTCCTGCATCAATTTTTTGGGTATATCTGGGGGTAAAACCATTTTGCCAAATTATCTGATTTGCTTGTGGATTGAGTTTAATGGCTCCGTCAATCCCCGCTGCAACGTATAAATTATCCGAATTATCGGAAGATAAATCAACTACCTTTGCCGCCAAACGAGTAACCGAAAGTACCTGACGACCATCCCTTGAAATTCTCAAAATACAACCTTCGGAAGCACCAGTGGCATTTCCTATCAGAATTTGTGGTAAAACTCCTGTGGTAAAACTATTCGCTAAATTAGCCGCAAGCACCACAGTTCCATCCGCTTGAATTACCATTCCACGAACATCATCATTGCCAGTTCCACCTAAGAATGAGACTACCGAAAATTGACTTGGCGATACATTTACGGTCATTTTCACGGTTGAATCTCCCACGTTTTCATTGTCCACTCCTCTTAATTGAACCGTCCGAGAACCCAAAGGCAATTTATTCCAACGGTATTCGTAGGGGAAAGAGGTATCTTCACCCAATTTAGTAACACCATCAAAGAATTCAACTTTATTTACAGTACCATCTGAATCTACAGCAGTTCCTTTCAATAAAACCGTCGAATTTTCGGCGGCATAAATAGTGGTTGTGGGGTAGGTGAATTTGGTTAGTGGGGCGATGTTTAGATTACCAGCAATCCTAATTTCATCAAATTTGATTTGATTTTGATTTATCCCAGTTGCGGTTGTGGGCGTAGAAATAACCAAATAATATAATCCACTCGTTGTTACTTGAAAATTTTGGGTGAAATGCGTCTGAAAATTATCTCGCCCATTGGGATTTGGAGAAGTATTTGGTAAATTAATTTCTCGGATTAAAGTACCGCCCAAAGCAGGAAAAGTATTATAGGAAAATCTCAATTTTGTAAAAGCATTCTGCGGATTTGCTTTAAATGAGAGTTTATAATTTTGTCCCGCTACTAAGTACATTCCTTGCGAAGCCATAAAACTTTTTGAACCAGACTGAAATGCTTCTGCGTGATTAGAGTTTTGCCAACCACCACCACCTCTGAACCGCCAATCTCCCAGACCTGTATCATTAAATTTCCAATTATTAAAAACGGCTTCTTGGTTAGCTCCATCAAAATTCCAATGAATATATTTAGTAAGTGTGCCATCCGAAAAGTTCATTTTGGTTTTGACTGTATCCGAAATTGTCACATTGCCTTTCTCATCGGTTATTTTGGCTACATAATCATAATTACCTGGCAGTACCCGTTTCATTACCCAAGTGGTGTCATTGAATGATTTTAGTAAGTTTAAAACGCTTTTCCCATTCTGGAAAAGTTCTAAACTTTTCACCTGTCCATCCGAATCATTTGTTAAAAAATTGAAATTAAAATCAGTTCCAGTTATGTCATTTTCAGCAAAAATGGCATTGTTTAAAGGATTAATGACACTACCTGTCGGGAAAATAGTTCGCTCTATCAGAACATCATCAATAAAGGAATCGTGATAACCACCAAAGGCTTCATCCACATAAAAAACCACGTAATAATTGCCCGAAACTGTGGGCGTAAAAGTGGGGTTATACGTAATATAAGGTGGCACACTATACCCACCACCTGGCAATTCAAAAATACTAATATCAGTAATATTTGCCCGATTTTGGCTCGTTCCTATCGCACATCGAATCTGTCGGAGGGAAGAGCTATTAGCCTGTCGAGCCGCAAAACTTACCGTATAGGTTACGCCCGCTTTCATGGCAATGGCAGGCGAGGCAATGTAATTTAAAGGTTTTACCAAAGAATGAAACCAGCCGCCCGTTCCGCCAACGCCATCAGTAGGTTTCCATTTCCAGTCGTTTCCATCAAGATTTGTGTCTATCCAACCTTGTTTAGCAGTAGCTTCAACGGTTCCATTAAAATTCCACGAAACAATATTGTTATCACCTGAAATAAAGGCGTTTACCGTAAAATCTCGAGCCGAGGTTATGCTGTTTTCGTTGGAAATATTGGTAACTTTTATGGTAATAACGTGAGAACCAACGGATGCTCCACGCCAAGAAAAACGAAAGGGGGCAATCAACGACTCTCCAATTTTGGTAGAACCATCAAAGAATTCTGCCTCTTGAATCATTGCCAGTGGCTCAACAATAGTTGCTTGAAGTGTAATAATTTCCCCTTGCGAAAAAGCAGTATTATTCTCTGGACAAAGCCATGAAATTGTGGGAGGAAGAGCAAAAATTGAAAAATTGGTAAACAGAATTGATGATATGAGAAATAGCAAGACACGTTGAAACATAAAGGATTATTTAAAGAGATTTCTTAACAATGGTATTCCGAGTTTTTAACGTATTTTAGGGATTAAAGTTTTCTTTATCTTATAGAAATGCAAAATAATAGTATTCAAGTTTACCAAAATATCTTGACGGCTATTATTATGCCTTTTCAGCTCGTTTTTCACCCTAATTGAAATCTTAATTTTATAAGGATATGATCTGAATTTTTCAATTCACCCAGAATGATGATTATGTATTTTAGCATCATTTAAGTGTGAGTTCATTTTTATTCAATTTAAAAATTATTTTCTCATTTATAAAAAATGTATAATGGAAGTTATGTTAAGGAATTCCTGTATTAGTTTCCCTCTGATTATCAAGGGATTCTAATTCGTATTCCGTTAGTAGTCCATGCGTATATTTTAAACGCAATACAAAAATTAATATTTTGAGTTCGGTTGACTGCGAGGTTTCAAGTACATTATTGTGAAGATTCTGGTTATGCTGATTCTGATTCCGCCGAATCCTTTGATTCCACCGTTGATTCAAAGGAATCGGCTAATTCTAATTGTTGGTTCTGATTCTGCAGAATTCTTTGAATCCGCCGTTGATTCAAAGGAATCGGCTGATTCTGATTGTTGGTTCTGATTCCGCCATTGATTAAAAAGAATCTGCTGATTCTATCGATTCTGAATATAGCATTAACGATAACTCTCAATTAAAGCGTTTCATAAAAATGAGGGTCTAATTTAACTATTTTATAAAAATCAAGTACCAAAATCAAGAACTAAAAGATTCAGGATTCTTGGCGATGAAACCTTCCTGAATACAAGGTTATTATAATAATTGTAATAAAAATTTCAATTTAAAGCTAAGACTCGTTTCTTTCCAAGTAATTATAAACAGTTCCATAAACCACCCCTAATTAAAGCCAATACCTAAAGTTTGAAACTCTTTTAAGGCATTCACTAATCTAAGCAAGTTGTAATCTTAATCGGTATCTTGATTCTGTAAATCGAATAACATTTTTTTGAGTACTTCGACATGATGCTCCATTTTATCATGTCTTTCTATATGATTTGCTGATAAAGTTTTGTATCCTTTTTTTTCGGTATCAAGCTGCATTTTCTTGAGTAGGTGTTTTCGCTCTTCCATCATGCGTAGTGCAACCCATAATGTCGAAGTTGCTACTTCTGCTTGCTTCACTACTAAGTCCTGCTCAGTATAGGCGTGACCAATGTGGCAGCGATAGCGTTTTATTACATCATTTTTCATTGTCCACAAATTGCCCCCGCAATCAGGGCAAGCGAACACACTCATGTCGCCGATTTTTGCCACGTCTTCTATTCTTACGGCTGTGGTTTCGGCAATTTTTGATTCGGCAATTACATCTTTAGGAACGGGTGTCTTTTTTCCTTTTTTCTTTTTGGTAATTTCTGAAATTAATGAACCAATTTCTTGCAAGGTTGCTACATAATCAACTTCCATGTTGTTGATTACAGACAGCGGCATATCGGGATATTCTGCTTGATTGGGGTCTTGCACTACGCAAGTGCCACTGCTTCTTTTGATTGCCCACATGCCCGAAGTTCCATCATCAAGCATACCGCTTAAAATAATTCCAATAGCGTGAGAACTGTATGCTACTGCCGCTGAACGAAATAGCACATCTATAGAAGGACGAAATCGGTTTTCTTCGGGACCACCGCCCAGAATAAATTTATTGTCTTTTACAAGTAAGTGCTGATTTGGACGGGCAATATATATGTTATCTTTTTCTATTGCCGCTCCGTTTAGCGCCAATTGTGAAGGCATTGAGGTAACTCGAGATAAGCGATGTACCACAAAATCTCCGATTCCTTTTCGGGATAAGTGTAGCACAATGCAATAAGCTACATCTAATCCTTTTTGTAAATTCTTAACCATTTCCGTCAAGGCATCCAAACCACCTGCGGATGCTCCAATTACTACAATAAATTTGGGATGTGTATTCATTTTTATGAGGTTTAGTTATTCGGATATGAACATTAAAGGTATTTATTCTACTACTTTAGCATGAGGGGTACAAAGGTTATAAGTCAAAAATAAGATAGCATTTGATAAGGTGTTGAAATACAGTCAATTAGCTACCGATAATTTTGATAGATTTTTTTGATAAGTAATTGTTCTTAAGCTACTTATAGAAATATATCTACAATTTTCTCTATTGTCCCAGTGCTTTTAAATAACGATAAACAGTTCCCCTTTCAATACCAATAATTATCACAATTTTATCCGTAGATTTTTTTGTTGGTACAACAGATAAGTTCTTTACTAATAATACATTAAGGCAAAATTGGACTAAAAGCAGCAGTTAGAATGAAAATGAAATAATAAATATAATCAAAAAGCAACTCCTTTACAAAAATGGTTGCACCTAAAGTATGGCTTTTAGTATTTTTATTAGCGTACTCAATGATATTTTTAAAAATGCTGACCAAGGAAAACTTCTGTATGTCCAGTAGTAAAGGAAGTTAGCCTCACATTTAAGCGAAACCCTAATATTAAGGGTTTTGCGGTAAGTGTGTGGAAGCGGCTGGTAATGAAGAAGTGAGAGATATAATTTATAAAAGAGGGATTTGTTTAGAAAATCAACTCTTCTGAATAAACCCCTTCCTTGTACTTATTTAACAATAGATATTTTCGTAATCTCAAACAAATCGCCACAATTTGCTTCATTCAAGCCAGGTGTTATTCTAATATCTCCACTAAAGAGTACTTTTAATCCATCTTTTTTGTAACAAATTGGTAAATTAATAGCGGTCAAACTATTTAATTTTGATGTTTCAAAATCAGGAATTAAACAAAAACTTGATTCGCTTTGCCTCAGTATCTTTCCTTGAATATTTACGATACTTTGCTTAACTTTCATTGTTAAAGTATCTGTACTATCATTGCACTTGCTCCAAGTGTTTAATGATATATTTCTTTTGCAATAAGTCCAATCAACTTTCTCTAAAATTACATTATTACAAATATATTCGGGTTCTTCTACTATCTTGCTACAAGACATGAAGTTAATCCCTATAAAAAGTAGTTTCTTTTTCATGATTTTATTGAATAATTATTCTAAAACTATTTTAACCTTATCAATTTTTCCATTAGAGTAGCTAAAATGCAAGAAGTATATGGAGTGCATCAAAAAGTGTGGGGCAGATTATTTTTGATAATCTTAACCTAAAAGCAAAATCAGTTAAACAAACATTCATTAACTGATTTTCTTGAAATAAAAATGCATTTGCCCCACACTTTTTAATGTACTCCTAATTAATAACAATGATAAATAAAAACTGTACATTTATTAATCTCTAATGCAACCCTTTGCATCTTTCACTCGTCATTATTTTACGCAAAAAACCTAATAATTAAACAGCCTTTTAATTTCAACATTTATGAAAAACCTATTTCTAAATCTCGTCATTATCGTTTTGATTAATTTTTCCTTTCAAAACCACTCTGTTGCCCAAAAAATCCCCCTTACAGCCAGCCAAGATGCTCAACAACAGGATTTCGTTAATTATATTGAGAGCGAAATGAAAAAACTTGAACTCAAATATATTGAAATGAAAGCAAAAGGGATAAATGATTTCCCTGAGTTGCGTCAAGAGTTTGAACGATTGCGGACAATAGACCCTTACACCCGAACGATTCCTATGAATGCCCGAGAAATTGCCAATCAGAAAGTAGCCCAACAACTTGAAGTTCAAGCGAAAGTTAAAAATTCTAACGCTATTATTCCCAATGTAGTTTGGAAAGAACGTGGTCCTAATAATGTTGGTGGAAGAACCCGTGCCATTATGTTTGACCCCAACGACCCCACTAAACACAAATTGTGGGCGGGTGGCGTTTCAGGAGGTCTTTGGTCTTTAGATGATTACACAAACCCATTAATCAATTGGCATAAAGTGGATGATTTTTGGGACAATTTAACGGTATCCAGTATTGCTTATGATCCTAATAACTCTAATATTTTTTATGTAGGAACAGGTGAAAATTATAGTAATCTTCTCTATGGATTAGGAGGTGGTATGTGGAAAACTACCGATGGAGGAAACACATGGAATAGATTAAATAGTACGATTCCAGATTTTTCGGCATCTTATAATACCGTTGCAGGAGCCATGTTGAGAATTAATAAAATCATTGTTTCTCCCAATGGAACTGTGTTTGCTGCAACCCTTGGGGGAGTATTGAAATCAAATGATGGAGGAACTACTTGGTTATTCGCACTTCCATATTCCACAGCTAATAATAATTCAGCCACTGATTTAGAAATTTTGCCAGATGGGAAGCTTTTGGCGGGTTTTAATAGTTCAGGAATCTATAAATCTACTGATGCCACAGGTAATTCTTGGAATAGAATTACCCCAAATTTTATATCTCCTTATAGCCAAGTTGAATTAGCAGTCTCCACATCGGGACAAACAATTTATGCCATAGGTACTGGTGGTTGGCTCATAAAATCTACTGATGGGGGTAGTTCATGGGTTAATTTATCAGTCAGTGCCATTTCTTTTTACCAAGCAGGTTATAATTTTGTTATGGAAGTGCATCCAACTGACCCTAATAAAGTTTATATCGGAATGGGTACCTATTCTCGTTCTTTTGATGGTGGTAATACATGGGTTAATAGTTATTATGGGGATATGGGACATCCAGACCAACACGTACTATTATTCAGCCCCAACAATCCAAATGATGTAATTATCGGTAACGATGGTGGGGTTTATTACAGTAATCAGATGAATAATTCTACTGTAATAAGTCCCGCAACTACAAATCTGAATAGAGGATATAATACAACCCAATTTTATTCAGTTGCTCAAAAAAATATTGCCAATGATAATTATATCTTAGGCGGAACTCAGGACAATGGAACATTTAAGTTAGAGACAAAATTACCTAAAACGGGTGCCGCTACTCAAGTAGGAGGTGGTGATGGAATGTTATGTTTTATTGACCAGGACGAACCAAATATTCAAATTTTTTCTTACCAATATAATTCTCATTATCTATATAATCCCCAAACTACTTTTACTACCTATCTTAATGCAGGCAATTCTGGATACTTTGTTAATCCCTGCGATTATGATTCTCAGAATAATACGTTTTACGCATTTGCTGGCTATATAACAATTAATAATGCGTCTTATTCTCAATTAGCCATTGTCAAGAATATTGGTACATCTAATACTTCAAGTTTTTTAACGCTACCATATAATGCTTATATTAATTGCATCAAGGCTGGAAAAACCCCTAATACTGTCTATTTAGGGGCTTCAAATAAAATTTATAAAGTATCAAATACCAATACAACAAATCCCATAGTTACTGAAATAAATATTTCTAATAATGATTATATTTATGTTACAGGCATTGAAATTGGAGCAACTGATAATGAAATGATAGTAACTTCTACTAATTATGGCTACTATTCAAAATCAGTATTTTATACCAATAATGGAGGAATCACTTGGACGAGTAAGGATGAATCAAATCACGGGTTGCCCGACGTTTCTGTTAGAGACGCTCTATTCAATCCAAACAACACCAAACAAGTTTTACTCGCCACAGACAACGGTATCTGGTCCACCAATGACATCACTGCCGCTAATCCCACTTGGGAAATTTCCTGTACTGGTCTTGCCTTTGTACCTTGCTTTGCCCTTGAATATCGTACCAGTGATGGTTTGGTAGTAGTAGGTACTCACGGCAGAGGTATCTATACTTCGGATGTTTTTACCATGCTTACTCCTGCGAGTATTGCGATAACCAATCAATTTTCTTCTCCCAATATTTGCCGAGGCAAGAAAATGAGCATTAGTTATTCTGCCACCAATTCTTTTGACACGAATAATATTTTTACTGTCCAACTATCTGATGCAACTGGGAGTTTCAGTAATCCTTCGATTGTGGGAACGGGCAATACAAATCCTGTCAATATCACCATTCCAAACGCAGTAACGGATGGAAATGGCTATAAATTGAGAATAGTTTCCACAAGCCCCGCACTCACAAGTCCAGTTACGCCAACCAATTTTATTATTGATAGCAGTAATATTCCTTTCATGGCGGGAATGCCTTCTCTGCTCGAAACCTCAAATTTTGGATTTATGGCAAACTCTTCTTTAACCCAACAAGGGCGTACCTATTTTGTCGTTTTGCCAGACGGAGCAACACCGCCAGTAAGCATAAATATTGTGGAAGGCCTGAATAACGACAATAAACCCGCTCTAAAAAGCGGATTTATTGCTTCCAATTCTCCCCAAAGTGTTGGTAATACCATCGTTACGGGGTTGAATGCTAATATAAATTATGATGTATTTTTCACTACAACGGGTACAGGATATTGTCCGTCAAATGCCGTTCAGAAAATTGATGTCAGTACGCTCGGTTCAGCACTTGCATACTGCACGCCTACCGCTGCCTCGGGTTGTTCGGGTGGAGACCAGATTGAGAGCTTTTCCATTCAGAATACTACGTTAAGTAACTTACAATCAGGATGTTCTGTTGGTTCTTACGCTAACTATAATTCATCAGCTCATAATGTGGTAGCAGGGTCAAATTATACATTTACCTATCAAGCTCTTACGCAAAGCGATGGAAGTTTCTTTCCCCAAAATATTGCTATTTGGTTAGACGTAAATCAAAATGGCGTATTTGATACTAACGAAATGCTTTTTCAAAGTACAACTGCCGCCAAGGTAATTAATGGTAGTATCACCATACCGAATAGTGCCTCTTCGGGCTTAATGAAGCTTAGAATTCGGAGTCGTTATTCAGGCTTGGTTAGCTCTCCTTGTACGGTTTATTCTTTTGGAGAAACCGAAGATTATGTGATGAATATTATTCAAACCCAGCCTATTCAGAGTATAGTAAGTGGAGATTGGAATAATCCTACTACATGGTCTTGTAATTGTATTCCTACGGTTTTAGATGATGTCAAGGTAAATATCAATCATGAAGTAAATGTAACCACTACTTCATTTGCCAAAAATTTAGAAGCCAAAGGAAAAGTTATTCAACTCAATAATAGCAAAGTTAAATTGACTTTTTAAATGTGTTTTTATTAAAATATAAATTGGCTTCTTGTGTATAGTAAGGAGTGCATCAAAAAGTGTGGGGCAAGTTGTGTTTTAGTATAATCATTCAAGATATTTAACAGTACAATTGAATGTTTCTGAATACTTGATATAAAACTTGATTTAGATTGCCCCATAGTTTTTAATGCACCCCTACCAATGTGATACCAAGTGATACCAGTGTGAAGCCAAGAGATACCAATGTGATACTAAGTGATACCAAGTGATACCAGCGTGATACCAGTTCATACCAAGTGTTTAATTTACTTTTTGTATCAAGAATCATGAACCAAGAATTAGAGTGCATCAAAAGTGTAGGGCAAGTGATTTTTTCTACAACATAGAAATTGGGTTTCATGGGCTACCTTAAAATTAAGAGAAAAGCACACAAATTAGGTTCTTCGTCAATTTGGGTAAAAATAGCTTTTCATCAAAATTGACGAAGAACCGATAGATAAAAATGATATCAATACAATCACAAAAGAACTTTACTTAGATTGGGTGTTGAGTCAAGTAATTACTTAACAAGACCACATTATACATTATGGTTTATTTTTTAAAATCTTAGACTTCCCTTTGCCATCATTTCAGGAATATTTATCTTTGCAACAAAGCAAGAATGGTCGTACTTGCTTTGTTGCATTTCCTATTTTATACCATATTCCCATGATTCACCCTGACACCCCAAACGCTTTTGATATTTACTTACCCTTAAAGAAGAAAACTCATGAGTTTAATTTATATAAAGCACCCGCTAAAATCTTGTAATGAAAGCCAAGAAAAAATATTGGCAACTTGTGATGAAAGTGAGCAGTTATTCCGTGCGTTGATGTTCAACTATGGTAATGCTATATTTCGGTATCATCAAGTAGAACCCACACCAGAAGACTACGAACAATGGCTTGAGGGACTGCCCGATAGAGCAAGAAAAACATTTGAAGAAATGGGATTTGAACAAAATAAATTATCTTTTCCATTAAAACGTTTTGCCAATGAAATGAGAGACAAAGGCATGGATGAATACATCAAAAGCCTATTGAAACCCGAAGATTACAAGGCTATCAGTGAGATGGGAAAAAGCGAGTAACAGAATAATATATGGTTCACTGAGTGAATCAAAACCCAAAGAAGCGGTGAGCAGGGGAGTGATGGGACTGTACTGCTCACACATCAAGCTGTGAAACAAAATCTTATTTGGCAAAATACGAAAGGTTGATTTTCAAATCAAGAACATGGCACAAACAAAATTTGGTCGTCAGATTTATATGATTACATAACTATATGAAAAACTACGTAGCATATATCAGGGTTTCCACGAAGGGACAAGAGAAAAGTGGGTTAGGGCTGAAAGCCCAAGAAGCAATAATAAATCATTACGCCAATGTTGAAAACGCTATTATTATAGATACCTATGTGGAGACTGAAAGCGGGGGAGATATTACTAACCGCCCGAAGCTCAAAGATGCCATCAATTATTGTATCAAACATAATTGTATCTTGATTGTGGCAAAGCTGGATAGATTGAGCCGTGACATTGAGCATATTTTTAAAATTAAAAAGCAGTTGGGTGATAAATTCAAATCCTGTGATTTACCCGATACGGAAACTTTAACGGTAGGGATATACGCCATATTCGCCCAACGTGAAAAAGAGATAATTAGTATTAGAACTAAAATTGCCTTGGAGCAAAAGAAGAAGCAAGGCATTGTGTTAGGTAAACCAGAAAACTTCACCAACGAAGGCAGAAGGGCAGGAGCAGAAGCAAGAAAACGCATATCACGAGAAAACCCCATCAATACCAGAGCAAACGCATTTATTAGAATTTGTAGAGAACAGCAAGGATTATCATTTTCAGCGATTGCTAATCAGTTGAATCAAAGTGGTTACACCACCGCCCAAGGAAAGTCATTTTTAAGGCAAACAGTAGAGAGAATTTACAAGCGTGTTTAGAAACTTTATATAATTATATAGAACCACAGGAAGTGGTACTTAAAAACAAGCACCTCTTCCTGTGGTTTAACTTATGGGAGTCCACTTAAATATTTTAAGTGTGTAGTTGGTATCATATTTA
>JANPGQ010000453.1:0-8218 GCA_031423975.1 Cytophagales bacterium
TTTTTATAGACAATCGACACGGGAACTTTCACACCGTCTCGGGCAGTGGCAAAAAGGCGTTCTGTAACGTAATTATCTTTGTCAAATTCGCCCAAAACCTCTTGTTCTTTCATCAATTTGTCTTCTTTCGTATCCATATTATAGTCGAAAGTTGAGCTTGGAGTCGTCAAAGAAGTATAGTTAAAGCGAAGAATGTTGGTTTCAAAATCAGGATTCGAGCCAACGCCAGCATCGTAAGCGGGTTCATCAAACTGAACGTAATGTTCTTTTTTGGTAGTTTGGTCAATGATGCGGAGGTGCAAAAGTGCCTTGCTTCTTTCCTGCAAAACCAAATGATTTTTGAAAACTTCCATACCGTCCAGATACGTATCGGCACGGTTGGGAATCACTTCTTTCCAGTTTTTTATATCGGTTGTTTTTCCTTCGGCAACTTCCATCAACTTGAAATTTGTTGCCCCGTCGGCATTAGTTCTGATATAAAATTTATCCCCAAAATGCTCAATAGAATACTCCAAACCGTGTTTTCGAGGAAAGAAAGTAGTGAATTTTCCGTTCGGGTCAGACGCATCCAACAATTGATATTCCGAAGAAACCCCATTATGGTCAGAGACAATGATGATGTATTTCTTGGACTTCGTTCTGCCCAAACCCATATAAAATTGTTCGTCTTTTTCGGTATAAACCAGCACATCCGTTTTGGGGTCAGTTCCCAACACGTGGCGATATACTTTAGAAGCCAAAAGGGTAGTTTGGTCTTTGAGCGTGTAGAAAAATGTCTTATTATCCTCTGCCCAAGCATAAGAACCGCCTTCGGTATTTTTGATCTTTTCTTTGTAAACTTCGCCTGTTTTCAGGTTTTTGAACTGAACAGTATAATTTCTACGGCTTACGGTATCAATGCCATACGCCATAAGTTCCTCATTATCAGATATTTCATACCCACCCACGGCAAAGTAAGATTTTCCTTTTGCCATTTTATTTCCATCCAAAAGGATTTCTTCGGGGGCATCCAATGAGCCTTTTTTACGACAGTACAAAGGATATTCTCCGCCTTCAATATACTTTGAATAATAATAATATCCACCATCTTTCACGGGTACAGACTCATCTTTTTCCTTGATTCTGCCTTTCATTTCATTGAAAAGTTTATCTTGCAAAACCTTCGTGGGTGCCATTACGGTATCGGTATAGGCATTTTCATCGTTCAAATATTTAAGAACTTCTGGATTTTTGGGGTCGTTCAACCAGTAATAATTGTCTTCACGAGTGTCTCCGTGGAGGGTCATGGGATGTGGCTTTATAGCCGCCATCGGGGCTTTCATTACGTCTGGATTCATTGGTACGGCTTTTTTTTCTTCTTTACATGATGTTGCTAACAAGGCAACGCCAAGGATGAGGGATAAGTTTTTCATGAAAAATCTTTTAGCTTTTGAGTGATGAGTATTTTTCTTAAAATTAACCAAAATTCAAGAACATTGTTGATATAAATTGTTGATAGTATATTTACCATAAATTATCACACATGAAAAATATTGCTTATGTACTTTTGGGTATTGCTGGACTACTAACAACTGCTCTAATTATTTGGGGTATAATGGCTCTTTTTGCCATTGGTATGAATGAAAAAACCGTCTTTATTCTAATTTTTGGAGCCATTGGCTGTTTTGGACTCATTGGTAGAGTTATTTATGTAATGAAGGATTCGAGGAAATAAATTTTATATAAACGTTTTGAATAAAGAAGCCCTCATAAAAGCTGCCAATTTTTGTGCTTACCAAGAACGCACCCAAAAAGAAGTTCGGAGCAAATTGGCTGAATTAGAAGTAATTGGCGATGAATCTGAACAAATTATTGTGTGGCTAATCGAAAATAATTACCTCAACGAAGAACGTTTTGCTCGAATATTTGCAGGAAGTAAGTTTCGACAAAAAAAATGGGGACGTCTCAAAATTCGCCAAGAACTAAAAATGCGGGGCGTTTCTGACTATTGCCTTCGGGCGGGAATGAGTGAAATTGATGGCGATGATTATATGGAAACATTACAGACCATTATTGAGAAAAAATCTCGGGAAATAAAGGAAACTAATCCGCTACTAAAGAAACAAAAATTAGTAAAATACGCCCTCAGTAAAGGTTTTGAGCAAGATTTGGTATTTGATGTAGTGCGTAATTTGTCAAAATAAAATTTTAAAACTACCTTTGTTCCATGCAAAACGCAAACAACACATATCCAAATTACTATTACTACTACGGTCAGTAACAGTCGGGTGTGTTCCAAATAAAATTAAGAACTAATTATACACAAGCCGACTCAATTTGAGTGGGCTTTTTTTGTAACCACATAATAAACTTAGGTAACATAGAAATTAGAAGAAAAACTCTGATAACTGATAACTACTAACTGATGACTGTCTCTCCCGCTTCTCGAATGAATTTGGTACAAGAATATTACTTCTCTACCAAACTAAAACAAATTGCCGAAATGCGTGCTTCGGGCATTGATGTCTTGAATTTGGGCATCGGTAGTCCTGATTTACCACCTTCTGCCGAAACGATTTCTGCTTTGGCTGAATCTGCCCAAAAGCCTCAAAATCATGCCTATCAGAGTTATGTGGGTATTCCTACTTTGCGTGAAGCAATGGCTAATTTTTATCAAAATGCTTACGGTGTTTCTTTAAATCCTGTCAATGAAATATTGCCCCTCATTGGCTCAAAAGAAGGAATAATGCACATTTCGATGGCATATTTAGAGGCTGGTGATGAAGTTTTAGTACCAAATCCAGGTTATCCAACTTATCGTGCGGCTTCGTTATTGACAGGTGCAACGGTGGTTGATTATGACCTTTCAGAAGCCAATGGTTGGTTGCCAGATTTCAAGGAATTAGCCAAAAAAGATTTATCAAAAGTGAAACTGATGTGGGTAAATTATCCTCATATGCCCACGGGTGCAAAGGCGACCAAAGGTTTTTTTGAAGAACTAAGAGATTTCGCTTTGGCACATAATATTTTGGTAGTCAATGACAATCCGTACAGTTTTATTTTGAATGACAACCCGCAAAGTATGCTTGCGGTTGAAGGTATGAAAGAAGTAGCTTTGGAACTAAATTCACTTTCAAAATCGCACAATATGGCAGGCTGGCGAATGGGAATGTTGATGGGAAAAGCTGAGTTTATTAATCCAGTGTTGAGGTTTAAATCTAACATGGATTCTGGTATGTTTTTGCCTTTGCAAATGGCAGCAATTCAGGCTTTGAAAAACGATAAACCTTGGTTTGATTCATTGAATGAAACTTATCGCAAACGTCAGCAAAAAGTTTTTGAAATAATGCAATTACTTGATTGTCAGTACGATAAAAATCAATCAGGAATGTTTGTTTGGGCAAAAATTCCTGCAAAGTATAGCAATTGCTATGAATTAGCAGATGAAATTTTAGAAAAAGCTGCGGTATTTATTACGCCTGGTGGAATATTTGGAACGGCTGGCGAACAATATGTCAGAACTTCACTTTGTGCTGAGGTTTCGGTTTTTGAGGAGGCAATTTTGAGGATTCGCAATGGACTTTCAATTTGCTGATAGCCGATTTACGGAAGTCGTCCTTTTGAAGGACGACTTCCGTGTTCAAACTTAGGTATTATCAAATCACCATTTTCTCTATCAATAATATCAAAATGTGAATTACCTTGATATGGATTTCTTGAATACGGTCGGCATAGCCAAAGTGTGGTACACGGATTTCTACATCGGCTTTATCCGCTAATTTTCCACCATCTTTTCCTGAAAGAATTACTACTTTCATCCCTTTCAATCGGGCAGCCTCTACGGCTTTGATAATATTGCCAGAATTGCCACTGGTAGAAATCCCCAACAACACATCTCCCTGATTTCCAAGCCCTTCTATAAAACGTGAAAATACATATTCGTAGCCAAAATCATTACTGACACACGAAATATGCGAAACATCTGAGATAGCAATGGCAGGTAATGCTCTACGATTTTCACGGTAACGCCCTGATAATTCTTCGGCAAAGTGCATAGCATCGCAATGAGAACCACCGTTGCCACAAGACAATATTTTCCCTCCATTTTGAATAGAATCAGCCATTAAACGAGCGGCAGCTTCAATATTAGCAATATTTTTTTCGTTGGAAAGAAAATTTTGAAGGACTATTTGAGCCTCATTTAGCTCTTGTGAGATTATTTCTATCATTTTTGAATTGAATATTTCTTCAAAATTACGGAATAAGGAATGATTTATGAATTAACGATTTATGAATTAACATTATTTTGCTTGTAATCAATGAGTTATCAATCCAAAAAATTAGAAATCTACCTCTATCCTACTCACTCCCAAATTATCCACCGAGAAGACTAAGTATTCAGAAGACTCTATTCTATTGATTATCAAAGACTTAGTATTTCCATTCACTCGTAAAGTAACGGGTTTACGATTTTGCGGTAATAAAATTTCCCAATCTGCTTGTGTTCCCGTGCCTGTGTAGGTGAGGGAAAGTTTATTGCCCGAGAATTTATATTGATAAGAAATATACCCGCCCGAAGCCTCATATTTTACGGTTACGGAAACTTCCTTTTCGCCCGATGCTTCCCAACGGGGCGAAACTTTCACTCGTTCAAACATGGTGGCGGTATCTTTTATGCCCGCCAAGCCTTCCAAAAGGGCATAAGTTACGGCAGCTGCCCCCCAACGGTCGGGAACTCCGAAGGATAAATCTTCTTTGGAAGTATCTTTTGATTTGATTTCTATCTCGGCATCACTCAATGTTAAACCCGCAATCATCCATCGAGATTTGGCATTTTTCATCCCATAAAATTCAATTGCCCCAATTACTTTTTCAGGATTTGGATTCACAATTTGGGTAATGCCCAATCCCACAAAAGGTGATTTTTTATTCTTACTAAACCATGCTACTTTAAAATTTGACTTGTCTTGGGGAAACCACCAATTATCAATTTTATCTCCGTGAATATAATCTACAAAGGTTGAACCGTCGGTATATCTCACCGTCATCATCCCAATCATTTCTCCCTTTGACCGTGCGTGAAGCAGGCAAATTGTATGAGCAGTTTTGCCAATTAAAACCGCCGTTGAAATCTGATAATCCTTCTCCATATCGTCAGAAAGCACAATACAGCCTTTCCCGTTATTTTCTAAGGGGTCGGTTATTTGGAAAGGAATTCCTAAAAACAAATGCTGTCCCAAAGGAATCTCTGCGGCATCGTTGCCATCATCATCACCGTTCCAAACGGGGATTCCCGTAGTAGCTTTGCCCGAAAAATCGGCATTGGCGGCTTTGGCTAAACTGATGGTCGAGAAATTGCTGACTTTCTTTTCAGTAATTGCCCCTTTGTAAGTTCCATGAAGATAATTATCGTGTTTTCGGGCTAAATTCAAGATTCTATTCAAAATATCAACCCCATAATTTTCATAGCCATTCTGGAACGCTCCGTGGGCTAATTCCCCCGCCACGATGGTACTTACGCCACCATTCATGTACTCCCACATTTCGCCATCTTTCTGAAAACCGTTCTCGAAAGGAGGATAAATATTGTAAAATTCACCCGCCAAAGTCTTGGGCATGGCATCTCGGATTTTCTGATACTCATTCAAAATTCCAAGGGCTTGCAAATGCGAAATTCCACGATTTAGGGCGTAAGCATTTGATAAAGAAATCTGCGTTTCGGGCTTAGTTTTCCCTATATTTCTTTTCTGAAAAAATTGAGCATCTTCTGGTACAAAATGGGTATAATGTCGCCCGTTCCAAGCCAGTTTATCCAATCTATCCTGAATATTTATCGCCTCTTGTTTGTAGTAAAAACTTTCCTCTTTTCTACCACTTGCTAACAGCATTTCTGCCAACATTTTATAGGCAACAATCAGCCCATTGTTATCCCCAAACATGATACCGAAATCGGTTTTTTCGTTAATCATCATATTGGCTCCGTTGGTAGCCTGAGTGTCGTACTCGTGGGTAAAGTCCCAAGTATCAATGGTGAAGGCTCTTTTTACTAATTGATAATTATTAGACCATCGGTAACTATCTGATGTTAAATACTTTAAAGCACTAATAGCACTGTCTAAATTTCCACGCATCCAAGCATTATCCCCCGTAGCTTTCCATGAATTATAGAGACATTCTACAAACAAATATTCCACATCAGCCTCCACAGGTTGGCGTTTCAGTTCATACGTTCCACCTTCTATTTTCTTAATAAAATTGTCTTTCGTTAGTACAGAATCCCACCAATTTGGTTCTTTGGTTCGGGGGTAAATATTATCCCAAATCATACCGTCTTCCCGCTGATTATTTGCGTATAGATCGAAGCCGTCTTTAAGGTTTGGGTTAAAATATTTCATCGCCTTCATCGTGTGCGTATGGTCACGCAGCCAGCCCACAAAAACCTTATATATTTTACCGTTAATTCTATACGCTGATGTTTCGCCAAATTCCCCAATCATTGACCAATAAAGAGTCTGCAAAAGTTCCTTATAAATGCCAATACTATCGTTGATTTCGGTCTGACAATTTACTGGAAAATAGATGGAATCAATGCGGTCACCGTTGTTGTTTCTGATTTCGCAAAAGTGATTTCCTAACGCCCCACCTACTCTGAAAGTGATGCTATTGACTTTACCTTCACCCTTGCGGTACATTCTGAAACGTCCGTCTCGGATAAAGAAATAGCCTGGTTCTGAGGTAGTTATCGTAACAACATCAAGGGGTTTGATAAGCCGCCCTTTTTCATGCGAAGTAATGGTTAATTTGCCATTTTGACTTTCAATCGGGAATATAACTGTGGGTGATTGCGTAAAGGCAGAAAAGCCCAAACCGCTAAGAATGGAGGTGTTTTTAAGAAAATTTCTACGACTTTCAGAATTCATTAATTATTTAGGCTTTAAGATAAATTTAATGGCAAGGCAATTTTGCAAATCCAAGGAGGATTCAATATTGGGGCGGAAAAATGGAGCGGAATTGAGATTACGAAATAACGAAATTTTAGGGAAGCGTACAAAGAAAATTTGCATTTTAAATTTTCAAAACCTTACTTTGCATCATCAAGTCAATTTTCCTCCGAGGATTCCTTCCTCCACAGGTAATTGATTTATAAAGAAGAAGGGAGAGAATAGGCTCTATGAACTTCTGGCAACCTACCGCTCGTATTGGCAAGGTGCTAATTCCTACCCAGTTTTGGTTATTGGTTATTGGTTATTGGTTATTAGTTACTTCTATAGTACTACTTTCTAATCACTAACCGCCAATCGCTCTTTTCAGGGAAATATAAACCAATTACGATTCAATTTTAGCCTTCTTTTTTTGCTGTAAATTATTCGTCAGGTTTAGGGTATTCGATGTTCGATGTTTGTTTCTTGATATTCGGGAAATTTGCATGGAATATTTTTACGAATAAAAATACTTTATACATACAATTAACAAAATACCGAACATCGGACATCGAATGACGAACATCGAAAATATCCAGTACCCCATTGGAAAATGGGCAGCAAAAGACCATTATTCATCCGAAGAAATTCAAGAAAACATTGCCCAAATTCGGGCTTATGGCTTGAAATTCAAAGAATTAACCCTGCATCTTTCAGAACAAGATTTAGAAAAAACATACCGTGAATGCTCATGGACTATCCGCCAAGTAGTGAATCATGTAGCAGATACGCACCTGTGGCATTTTATCAGAATCAAACAGGCTTTGACAGAGGAAAACCCTGTCGGAATATTTGGAAATGTGAATGCTCTTTCAGCCTTGCCAGATTCTGCCAAAGCTCCTATTGCAGATTCTTTACTGATGATTGAAAGTACGCACAATCGGTATGCGTATGTGTTTGAAAACATTGCAGAAAGCGAATATTATAAAACGTATTACCATCCTTTCAGACAAATAAATGTAACTATTCCCCAAGCACTTGATATGACGGTTTGGCACGCCAAGCATCATTTGGGGCATATTCAAATAGCTTTACAATTACACATAAACTAAACTCAAAAACATGAATTTCGAAACACTCCAATTACACGCAGGGCAGGAAATTGACCCTGTAACACAGTCAAGAGCCGTGCCTATTTATCAGACTACGGCTTACCAATTCAAGGATTCTGCCCAAGGAGCGAGGCTTTTTGCTCTGCAAGAATTCGGGAATATTTATACTCGTATCATGAACCCGACCAACGATGTTTTCGAGAAACG
>JANPGQ010000454.1:0-1697 GCA_031423975.1 Cytophagales bacterium
GGTTCAGTATTAATTGGACTTTGGGGCATTTTTTCGTGGATTACTACGTGGGTACAAACGCTTTTACCCGCAGGACATAACGGACAACAAGAACGTGGAATTACGATGATGCTGTTAGGTTCAGGAGGAATATTAGGGGGAATATTATCGGGCTTCTTAATTAAATATTTAGGAAGTCGTAAGACCTTGATAATCACATTTTTAGGCTGTATTTTGGCTTGTTGTATTTTATTTTTAACTAACCAAACACACGGCAAAATAATTTACCTCGAAACCGCTTTTTTATCTTTATTTTTCGGAATAAGTCAGGGTTCATTATCCAGTTATATCCCTGATTTATTTCCGACAATTATCCGAGCCACAGCATCAGGTTTTTGCTTTAATATTGGCAGGTTTTTTACCGCAACCGCTGTGTTTTTCGTAGGCTCAATGGTTGCTTTTTTCGGAGGATTCAGCCATGCTTTATTGTCGTTTTCTCTAGTATTTTTCATTGCATTAACAACGGCATATCTTAGTAATGAAGTTCGTGAGAATTAATAAAATGGTTACTGGTTATTAATTATGAGTCGTGTTTAACATCAAAAATTTAAACAAAACCAATTTCTAATAACCAATAACGGATAACCAATAACCAAAAATGGCACATACTAACTTACAAAAAGACGTTCCTGGCATTCGTAGTTTGGTTCTGTATCGCCCCGATACGGGAAAACCTTTATACGAATTAGCCCAAGTTTTATTAAGAGAAGACTCTCCTCTGAGTCAAGCCGAAAGAGAATTAATTGCAACCTACGTATCTTTTTTAAATGAATGTAAATTCTGTATGAATAGTCACGCTGCCGCTGCAAGATATTTGTATAAAAATGAAGCTCAGACGGTTGATTTAGCATTAGAGGATTATCAAAATGCCCCGATTTCGGATAAATTAAAAGCCCTTTTGACTATTGCAGGAAACGTTCAAAAAGATGCCCGAACAGTCAGTGAAGAGAATATTGCTTTGGCTCGTTCGTTTGGTGCAACCGACCGAGATATTCACGATACCGTTTTGATTGCCGCCACTTTTTGTATGTTTAATCGCTACGTGGACGGACTGGCAACGCTAACACCCACAGATGCAGAGACTTACGCAGTCATGGGCGAACGCATGGGAACGCTGGGGTATGTTCCACCAAAACCACAATAATTATGGCACACATAAATCTTGAAAATGAACTCCCTGGAATAAGAGGATTAATGGCTTTTAGACCCATTACTGCACATTCTCTCAATATTTTAGCGGAAACTTTACTCCGTTCAGATGAAGGATTGAGTAAGGGCGAAAGAGAACTAATTGCTACGTTTGTATCGTCTTTGAACGATTGCTTTTTCTGTCAGAATATTCACGGGGCGGTGGCACAATATTATGCTTCGGAAGAGGAGCATTTGGTGGAAAAAGTAAAGGCAGATTATCAGAATTCCCCTATTTCTATTAAAATGAAATCGCTTTTGAGCATTGCCAAAAATGTGCAACAAGGTGGAAAATTTGTTAATCAAGACCAAATCCAGAAAGCCCAAAAAGCAGGAGCGAGTGATATTGAAATACACGATACCGTATTAATTGCAGCGGCTTTTTGTATGTTTAATCGTTATGTA
This sequence comes from Cytophagales bacterium, assembly GCA_031423975.1. Lineage (GTDB taxonomy): Bacteria > Bacteroidota > Bacteroidia > Cytophagales > Spirosomataceae > Arcicella. The sequence goes on from JANPGQ010000454.1 coordinate 1,633, forward strand.
GATGGTTTAGGAACTTTTGCCCCCGATGCTCCCGAAATGTATAAAGAAAGAGCTAAAAAAATTGC
>JANPGQ010000455.1:0-1663 GCA_031423975.1 Cytophagales bacterium
GCTACAAATTTTGCGATGGTGATTTTTGCCTTAATTGTTATGGAAATTGTGCATCTGAATCAACGTGGTAGAAGCCTTCGAGAAGTGCTAAATCATAAACCAATATTGGTTCGTTGGGTATTATATTACGGCATTGTTTTGGCAATTCTGTTTTTAGGAATGTACGATAAACCCGCTCAATTTATTTACTTTCAGTTTTAGACAAGAGATTAAAATTTGTTTCCCGAACATCGAAAACCAAAAATCGAACATCGAAATTAAATGAAACCAAAAATCACGATAGAATATTGCCCAAAATGCCATTGGCTAATGCGTTCGGCATGGGATGGCACAGGAATTATTGACCACTTTTGTGGATGATTTACAGGAAGTTAGCCTTCGTCCGAGTGAAGTATCGGGACGTTTTCAGGTGTTTCTGAATCATGAAATTATCTTCGACCGTAAGCGTGAAGGGCATTTTCCCGAAGCCAAAGAATTGAAGCAAATTGTAAGAGATATTGTTTGTCCAGAGCGTAGTTTAGGGCATTCGGATAAGCCTTAAATGTAGCACATGCTTTAGCCTGTATATCTTTGTAAATAAACAACACTATAGTATTTTGAAAGAACAGGCTAAAGCCTGCGGTACAAATTATCACTTTCCCCTATTCACCAAATAAACACCAAAAATCACCACAAGTCCACCGAGGATTTGCTCGGTTCTGAGAATTTCATTTAACAGAAAAAAAGAAATAATTGAGGTCAAAACGGGTTGAATCAAAAGCGTTGGCGAAACGATGGCGGCAGTAATAAAACCCAAAGCATAATTGATGGAAAGCCAGCCTACTAAATGACAAAGTAAGCCCGAAGCAATGAAGGCAAACCAAGTCTGATTGTCAAAATGAAGCATGGGTAAATCTTGCTGCCAACACGTAAAATAAGAGAAAACTAAGCATGAAAGTAATGACCAGCCCATGAAATTTACTGTATCTATTTTTTCTCTAACTTGTTGAGTAATAAGCATATATCCTGCATAAAAAACAGCTGCACCAATTGCCATCAAGTGTCCAACTCCTACATTTGGGTTTTGGATAAAATCTCTTCCTGCTACCATAAATACGCCAATCATAGCCACAAAAAGCCCAATCCAATAAGTTCTTGACAAATACTGTTTGAAGAAAATCAAAGAACCCAAGCCCACAAAAACGGAAGCATTGTTTGCCAATAAAGTAGAAACAGAAGCCGTGGTGCGAAGGATCGAAAGATTCCAAAGACTCATATCTAATACAAATAATAATGCTGCAAAAATTATCCAAGCTAATGTTTTAGTATCGGGAATCTTAATTTTCTTGTAAATCCAGATGGGTAATAACCCCAAGAAAGAGAAAAAATATCGGTAAAATCCAGAAGTGAGGGCAGGTGCGTGAGCTAATTTGACAAAAATAGCTGACCATCCGATGCAAAATACACCCAAAAGGAGAAACAAGTAGGCTTTTATTGGCGTTTTATCAGTAGCGTTTTCCAAGATTAATAATTGTTTTTTTTGAAATCCAATCTTATAAATTTGAGAGAATGAATATTATTTTCTAAATTAACGAATAACCAGCATCCAACAACCAATAGCCCTCAATAATGATAGAAAAAGAATTTTTAAGCATCCTTAAACAAAAAGAATCTACAAATTTAG
>JANPGQ010000456.1:0-3765 GCA_031423975.1 Cytophagales bacterium
TCGGTTTCTGCCAAATAGTGCAGAATTACCCCCGATGCAATGATGCCTTCGGTGAGCGTTTCTATCCCAAATCCTTTTAAGTTATTGGTTTTGAAGTGATTAGTAAGTAGTGGATAAGCAAACTCGTGCTTGAAAGCCCAATCATCCAAGCCAAAAGTATTGAATTTATCGCCAAATATTTGGGTAAAATCCTGACGATTTTTCTTGCAAAAAAGCACTTCAGAAGGTGAAAAACTCTGTAATAATTTTTCGATATAAGCCGCATTTCCTTGCGAACAAAGGAACTCGCCCGTTGAAATATCCAAGAATGCAATCCCTAAAACATCCTTTGAAAAAGAAGCAAAATGAACCGAAGCAAGGTAATTATTTTTGCTGGTGTCCAGCACATTATCATTGTAGGAAACCCCAGGCGTAACCAATTCTGTAACACCCCTTTTTACAATTCCTTTGGCAGTTGCAGGGTCTTCCAATTGATCACAAATAGCTACTCGTTGCCCAGCACGCACGAGTTTTGGCAAGTAATTATCTAAAGAATGATGTGGGAAACCCGCCAAATGGTCATCTGCATTTCCGTTATTTCTACGAGTGAGCGTAATGCCCAAAATTTTGGCAGTTAGTACGGCATCCTGTCCAAAAGTTTCGTAAAAATCACCTACCCGAAACAATAGCAAAGCCCCAGGATATTTAAGTTTTATCTCGTTGTATTGCTTAGAAAGAGGAGTTTCGTTTTTAGTGGCGGTTTTTTTCTTATCGTTAGGGTTATTAGAAGGTCTTGCCATTGGGGAATTTTAAATGTTTTTGATTTACAAAGATAAGCTATTTCAGAAATTAGTTTACAAACCGATTTGCCTTATTATAAAACCGCCAACTCAGCAAAGATGCGGAGGCAAATAGAGCCAGAGTAAGTCCAATCCAGATACCGATATGTTGTAAATTATAATGAAAACCTAATATATAACTCATGGGCAAACCAACGCCCCAATAGGCAAAAATAGTAATTAAAGTGGGTATATTTACGTCTTGCATTCCTCTTAATATTCCTAAACTGACACATTTGATACCATCAAATAATTGGAAGAAACCTCCCCAAATAATCAATTGAGCTGCCAACATTATCACCTGTTCGTCTTTGACATAACTGGCTAATTCATTGTTGAAAACCAATAAAATAATGGCACAAACGCTCATAAAGGCAATTCCCATAAGTAGTGCCGTAGTACCAGCTCTCAAAATTGCGGTTTTACTTCGTTCGCCCATACCCGCCCCCACTCGTATTCCTCCCGCTGCTGCCACACCCGTAGCCGCCATGTACGTAAGGGCAACGTAGCCGATGGCAATTTGGTGAGCGGCTTTGTGCTGAATACTTATCCAACCCATCATCACCACTGCCCCATAAAATGCGGCAATCTCCGAAAAGCCTTGAAAACCACTCGGAATGCCAATTTTTAGAATCTTTTTGACCAAATCATTCAGACTCTTTTCAGCGTTTTCAACAATGTTATATGCCTTAAAAGTGTCCGTTCCGAAAGTATAATACCAAATAGCAACTGCCATATAAACCCTGGAAATAAGCGTTGCTACCCCCGCACCATTGAGTCCCCAAGCAGGGAAAATCCAGATACCGTTGATAAAGCAATGGTTCAAGATAACATTCATTAAAAGTGCCGTCCAAGTAATGTTCATCGCTACTTTAGTATGCGAAAGGCCGTCTGTAAAACTTTTAATGGCTGAAAAAATGAAAGATGGAATCAGTGAGATCGTGATAATCCAAAGATATTCTTGGGTTAGGGTTTTAATCTCGGCTGGTTGTTGAAGAATTTCAAAATTGAAACTAATTCCAACAATCAAAATACTGCATACAATGCTCATGAGTACGGCAACGATAATATTTGCCTTTAATAATCGCTTGCATTCCGAAAAATTGTTTTCAGTTTTTGCCTGTGAAACCATCGGAGAAGCAATTTGCAAGCAGATATAACCAATGATGGCTACTATAAAAAGTATTCCATTGGCATCGGCAGCGGCGGCAAGAGCCTGCACTGAACCAATGTCCATTCTGCCCACCTGCACAGTATCGGCAAAGCCCATAAGCATGATACCTAATTGCCCGGCAATAATGGGTAGTGCAAGTTTATAGGTCTCGTTGATGTCTTTTTTATAATTTTCAAGTATTTTTTTCAAAGTATTGCTTTATTTTACTGATATTTGTTAGTATTTATCTGTTTTTACAAAATTAACCATACCATTTTTAAACAAAGCCTGAATGAAAGAATATATTGACCAATATAGAAAGTATTATCAAAAATTTATTGATTTCTTACCCGAAGAGATTGATTATTATGAAGAGAATATGGAGTATGTTGAGATTAAAAAGAAAGAATTTTTACTAAAATCGGGCGAAATAGAGCAGTATACATATTTTATTATAGAAGGTACTTTTAGGCAATTTATTGAAAAAGATGGGAAAGAAATAAGTATAGAATTCGGTTTTCCGAATAATATTCTTTGTGCCTTTATTTCATACCACTCGGGCAAACCTTCCAATGTTTCTGTGCAAGCATTGAGTAATGGGAAATTATTGAGATTGAAAAAAAAGACGGTTGATGAATTTAATGAAATCTCAAAAAACAGCGAGCGTTTTACCCGCAAGACTATGGAGTTTTTTTACACGGTGAAGCTAAAAAGAGAAATTTTGCTTTTGACCACAACTGCCGAAGAACGCTATTTGAAATTATTAGAAATACAACCAAAGATATTTAAAACTATCCCCGTAAAAGATTTAGCTACCTATTTAGGCATACACCCCGAAAGTTTGAGTAGAATTCGGAAGAAAGTCCATCGGTCATAAAATAATAAATTGTTGAAATGTTCGTTATTTCACAAATTCCAGCTAAATTTAGGTGATAAAACCTTAAAATTATCCATTATGAATATCTCAAAAACTTTCCTCTTTTTGTTTTTCGTTTCGGTAAGCATCGTGTCTGTGAAAGCACAGTCGGAAGATGAAGCCGTAAAAATGTGTGTGAATAATTATCTTGATGGAATCTCAAAAGGTGATGCAGCCAAATTAAATATGGCATTTCATCCGTCTGCGATGCTTAGAACCGTTAATGCCGCAGGAAGTATCCAAGATTTGCCCGTAGCAAAATTTATCGCTGGCACACCAGCAGGAGGGATTTCTGCCAAAGGAGGGTCAACGAAATTGGTTTCATATTCATACATCGGAGTATCAGCTTTGGCAACCGTAGAATTAGCCTTTGGAGACTTCAAATACGTTGATTTATTGAGTATGTTGAAGTTTGGTAATGAATGGAAAATCGTTAGTCGTGTATTTAGTCGTACTGATTTAGACACTCATATAAAAGGAATGGGAATGTCAAATGGTTCAGTAGCAACTACTTCAGCACCAACCAAAGCAGCTCCAAAAAAATCGTCAGGTAATGTAAAACCAAAAGCTGACGATGGTTGGTAGGGATTAGTTACTGGTTAGACTGAGAACCGCTTTTAGATACTGATACAAAAACCTTGAATACATTTTAAGCTCAAAGCCCATTTTTTAATGGGCTTTTTGTTTTACTTTTTGCGAAAAAAAAGATTAATCTCTAACTTTGTAGAAATTTTAAAAAACAGAATTTAAGAAAATAAATAATTTCAATTTATAATATTTTAAGTTATTCGTCGGGCGGGGAACCGCTATAAGTTTTTTAAATAAATTTTAAAATAAATTATATAGGTTGTCCGCCCGAACTTTAACGCATTAAAAAA
>JANPGQ010000457.1:0-1734 GCA_031423975.1 Cytophagales bacterium
TGGGTTTCTGCTCTTGGCCAACGTAGACTTTTACCTTTATGTAGTATAAACTGCAATGTAACAATCAGAGATGTTTCAATAGCGGTGATATCTACCTCACCATTGCCTTGGGCAGCGTGTCCATCACCAACTTCAAACAAAGCTCCTTTTACATGTACAGGAATAAATAAAGCACTGCCAGCAACCAACTCCTTATTATCCAGATTACCAGCATTTATCCAAGGTGGGGCGCTGTTCCATTTGCCTACTTCTTTGGGTGGTGCTACACCAGCACTTCCAAAAAATGGGCGCAAAGGAATCGCAATACTATCGTTAAAATAGCCGAGCATTTTTTCCTTGTTCAATTCTATAATTTTTGTTTTTCGCTCAAATATTTCGTCTGATAAAAAACCATTTTGCCCAATAGCATTATAACCATACGGAATTGCTAAATCAATAGTTTTGAAACGAACTTCAAGAACATCCCCCGCTTCAGCGCCTTCAATATAGATAGGACCAGTAAGCACATGGCCACCAGGCCCCCTTTCTTTTACGGTTTGTACATCATAAAGTTCTTTTTCAATTTTATTTTGAGGGACTCCCGCAGCCAATAATCTTTCAGGATTTGAAGTGATTAGCGTATGAATAGTCACGAAATCACCCGATTGAATTCGTAAAACTGCTGGTGCTTCCGACCAATAATAACCCCAAGCTACAGTCGAAGCAGAAGGTTCCAATACGTAAGGATTTGCTTCAGTACCTTTGATTTGAGCATTTAAAATGAAAGACGAACCGCATAAAATGAGTATACAAAAGGCAGTAAAAGTATGTTTTAGTCTCATATTTAGGATGTTGCAGTGCTACTGCTATTTAAGGTTGATGAAAATTCTTGAAAGATTAATGAGATGACATTTATTCCAGCCATTAAAATTTTGCACGAAATAGCTTGATTAAAATTAGCTCTTATTACTAATCATTTTTAAGACATTTCCTGAATAGCAATTGGGAACACAATCAATTAAGTGATTTTTAAACGACAAAACAAACAAAATCGGGTAAAAATAAAGGTACCTACAAAAATCGTCAAGAGTCTCGCAGAATTTTGTACATTCTTTTAATTTTACCCGAAAATGTATATATTAGGGTGTTCAACCAAAGATCTTATTGAAATGGTCGCAACCTTGAAGAAAAAGAAAATAAATATCATTTCTCTCAATGACCCCATTGATACGAATTCACCAAGTGGCATTTTAATATTCCAAATTTTCTGTGCCTGAACAGAACATTAAAGAAATGTGATTGTACAGCGAACTATCGAAGGATTGGAGTCTGCCAGAGCCACAGGAAGAAATGGTAGTCGCTCAAAAAGGACATTTTCATAACAATTTGCCGAAAATATACGGTTTCCAACCACAGCGGTGGCCGCTATTCAATTAGTTGATATTTACAGATTAGGCTTTTTATATACTTGAAATGGAACATTATTATCCGTTAAGATTTTATAGACTGTCGTCGTCGAAGGAATTGAAAATGCCTTCATAATGTCTCGAATACTTCTTTGCTCTTTGTAGGCACTTATCACCATCGGAGCAATTTCTTGATAACGTGGTGATAATCCTTTGGGTCTTCCTCCCATTCTACCTCTCGCCCGTGCGGCTTCTTGCCCCGCTTTTGTTCTACGAATTAACCTTTTACGCTCATGCTCTGCCAATAGGGCAAATAATTTGAAAACGAATTCTCCTGTTTCTGTGGTCG
>JANPGQ010000458.1:0-11588 GCA_031423975.1 Cytophagales bacterium
GAATCCACGAGAAGCACCTGTAATTAATATCGTCTTTGTCATTGTTTTTATTTGTTAAATTGAATGACACAAAATTACAAGACAGCTTCCTCCTCCGACTTATACAAATATCGGAAGGTATGATACAAAATGACGGATAAACAAAATCGCCTCTTGTGAATGAAAATTCAGAAGAGGCGGGTGAAGGTGTTTTTGTTTTGATTATAAATAAGAGATAAAATTTATTCGTCCAATTGCTATCGCACGATGGTACGATGAGGACAGATACTACGGACAGAAATTATTTTATTTTTTTGTTAAGAAGAACTCTCATACTATCTGTAAAACTTTTCTTGCTATTTTTTAGGGAATCAATACTTTCAATCAAGAAATATAGGACTTCTCTTATTTGTATTGCATTTTCAAGACACTCTTCATCTGTTTGGCAATGCAGCCCTTCGCTTAATGCACTATGAAGTATACCTAATGGATTATACCCATCAGGGCGTAAAGATGTAGGTAATAAGTCTTTAACTAAATTTATTTTGTCCTGTGTAATACGTGTATTTTTTGTTTCAATTAAAGCAATTTCATATTTTTCCTTATCCTTTAACTCTATTAATTCGAAAATGGAATCCAATAACTCATCAATAATTTCTTCAACTATTCTTCTATAATATGCGAAAGCACCAATACCAAAATTATTATTCTCACACATCAGGCCCTTTTTGATATTTTCAGAATGTTTTTTTAGGAATATTTTATGTTTCTCATTTATGCTAATATCAAATTCTGGATATTGTCCAAACTTATAAAAGTAGTCCAAATTCTCGCTAATATGAATACTAAATTGTCTTGAGAAAGATTTACATGATGCACAAATATATTTTAAATTAATATTAAGTCCTGCTGAACTTTTTTCATTCCCTCTTTCAGTAGGATATTCCAAGTATCTACCCACCATATTGAGCGTTTGGATAGATTTACAATTAGGACATTCCATATTAATTGCAGGAGACGGAAAATCATCTAAATAAGGAGGAACTGCAACTTTGTATTTTTTATAAAGTGGAGTATTCTCCAAGAAATCCTTGTTTGGCATAATTGAAAGGTATTTATTATTAAAGCTAAATTATTTTATAAATGAGGGTATGAAAATAAAGTATTGTCGCCTTTTTTGGTCTTTTGACCAACAGATTGTGCTAAAGCAACGAACTGAATGTAGCTATAAAAGTAAATTAAGAGGAGATAGTTGGCGATAAACACGAATCGGGACGAAAATTGAGACATCTATTGTCGAATTTCAATCTTTAGGATTCTATTGCTATCTATGTTGTCATGCAATGTGTAATATGTCAGCCTATAATAATTTTTGGGTTTAATGACACCGCCTAAAGATGCAGCATTATGATACCCAGTCGCATTAAGAGCATAGTCAGAATATGCAAAGTGTACACCATTAATATAGAATCGTTCCATATCATGCCCCTCTTTCGGCATAGGATGAAAATTTTCAGGATACCCTTCAACAACAAAAAAATTACTACTGTCCATTATTTTTTTTGCTTTATGAATATCTAAGAATTGTCCCCCAAAAAATATAAAGAGAAAATTAAAAGAAATAAAAGTAAAAACCAGTCCTACAAGCAATTTTTTAGGCTCTTTGTTATTTTTATAGGAAATAAGTAAACTAATACCTATTAGAAGAAAAAGATAAGCGATTGGAAGAAATCCACTAAAGAAATTTATATTCTCGGCTGTTAAATCGTAAAGAGTTTTGAAGTCCATAAATGTTTACCTTAACAAATATACAAACCCAATATACCTAATTAATTTAAAAATAACCATCTCCAAATAAACAAATAAAATCCCATTCACAACAGACATTTATCAAGTCCCTCAAAGCTTCCCCAACTCCAATACCTGATAGCCAATGAAAATCAAATTGCCTTTTATTTGCAGATATTTTGCTTCAGCGTTTTGGGTGAGCATTACTTGGTGAGATGTTTGTACAATTACTGCATCACTTGCCGTTGGAATACAATTGCAAGACCACGTGCTTGTATTATTCCAATTGCCACTACTTATACTTTCTATCACCTCGGTGCTGATTTTGTATAGTTTCCCTTCGTAAAAAGTAGCTACGTAGAGTTCTCCGTTGGGGTTTTCTCCAAAACTTACAGGGTTTAGGAGGGTGATATTTTGTAGGATATTTTGGTATGTACCGTCAGGATTTCTCTGCAAAGTCCAAAATTTTCCCATCTGGTAATCTCCGTAAACGTACCAACCTCGCAAAGAATACTAATTTTCTAACAAAAACCTCCAAACAGTTCGATTTACAGGTATTTTGATGAAAATTTAATTTGTAAAATAATGCAAAAATTACAAATTAAAACCAGTTAAACAAAAAAAACACCCCTCCCAAATTCTCATTCAGAAGAGGCGTTTTCTCTACTTTAAACTCAATTATCTTCCAGACCCCGAAACACCTCCAACTTCTTTCTCTACCGTAATATCGGTAAGAGCAAAAAGTGGTTTTCCTTTGGATTCTGGATTAGCAAAAACCAAAAATAAATTATGAAATCCTACGTTTGCACTTACAGGAACTTTTATTGGACTTGAAGTTGCCTTCGTTACATCACCAGTACCCAAAAGTTGCCCCGTGGGCGAATCTAAGCGGATTTCTACTTTTCCACCCGCTGTACGTTCATTAGAGGCATTTGCCATTATAGTAAATGCTCCAATACCTGTAAAATCAATGTCGTTAAATGAAATAAAGCTTTTATCTGATACGATAACCACTTCGCCTACGCCTTCCAATTTGTATTTCAAGGCTTCCTTTTGGGTATCAAAAGTGTTGGCTTTCATCGTTGCACTTCTCAAGGTATAAGTTTTTGAACCCGTCAAAGCACCAATATTGTTTGCCCCTTTGTCAGTATAACTCGCCGAGAACATATACGTGCCTGCCTTGCCATTATCTTTTGTCAAATACTCACCTTTTACGGGCTGACTGGCTTTTTTATCATCTGCCAACGACATGATATATTTCACCATTTCATCTACATCTTCTTTCTTCAATTGTGGGTGAGCCGCCATGGGTTGTTCACCCCAAACGCCACCGCCACCTTTAATGATTTTGTCGGTAAGTGCTACTATCTGACGACCTCTGCCTTTGTATTTTTTGGCAACGTCTTTATAGTTTGGCCCAATAGATTTTTGGTCAATCGAATGGCAAGATTTACAGTCAGAAAGCTCAATTAAGCGTTTTCCAGACGATACACTCATATTGGCTTGGTGCCCCTGAGCAATGATGGTCTTGTCGAATCCTTCCAAATAATCAATGTTCACCTGTACGTCCTCATTTTTGATTTTCTTGTTTTCCAATGAACCGTCTTCTTTATCAGAAACCTTCACTTCGTAAGCTACTTTGCTATCATTCCAGTAGAAAGATTTGTTACCTTTTATCGCTAAATCTACCTTTGGTACATCGTTTCCTACTTTGATTTCCATACTTTTCTCAGTTACATTTCCTAAGGCATCCTTCACTTTTAAAGTTGGCGTGTAAACACCCGCTTTGGTAAAAGTAAACGTTGGGTTTGGTAAATTACTCTTGGGTAATCCTTTCCCAAATGTCCATTCATAAGTCAATTTATCACCATCGGGGTCATTTGTTCCTTCCGAAGAAAAAGCTACTTTCAAAGGCATTGAACCAATTTTTTTGTCTGCCGCAATCGTTACTTCGGGAACTCTGTTACCAGAATTGAAAGTAATACGAGTTAAACGTGCATCGTCATTTTGAGCAAACCAATTCTGCCCGTATTCCAACATATACAATGAACCGTCTTTGGCAAATTGCATATCCATTGGGTGGCTAAATTTAGTTTTTGGCATGAAACGCTCCATAGAAACAAAATCTCCGTTTGGTTTCATCGTAACCAAGTTTATCCAATCACGCATCCAGTCGTAGGCAAAGAACTTTCCTTCTAAATAACTCGGAAATTTTACCTTTGAATTAGCATCATAATCTCCTGCGTAATATACGGGACCCGCCATAGCGTTACGTCCGCCAATACCTACAACCTCGCCAAATTCAGGTGATTCTTTGTAAGGGTAATAAATAAATGCTTTCTGAGCAGGAGGCAATTCACGCAAACCTGTGTTGTGCGGAGAATCATTGATAGGGTGCAATGGGTCAAATTTCGTCCAAGTGCTATCCTTATTGAAATCTCTTTGATTATAGGCCTTATTATCTGCCACGAAGAGAGGCCAACCATAATAGCCAGCCTTGCGAGCTTGATTGACTTCATCATGTCCACGAGGACCGTATTTATCAGAATTTTCTCCCGCATCTGGACCAACTTCGCCCCAATACAAAAAGCCTGTTCTTTTATCTACCGAAATACGATATGGATTTCTATTGCCCATTACGTAGATTTCTGGTCTTGCTTTATCAGTACCTTTTGGAAATAAATTACCTTCTGGAATGGTATACGTGCCATCGTCTTGAGGTTTTATTCTCATAATTTTACCTCTCAAATCGTTAGTGTTTGAGGAGGTATAACGAGCATCCCAACCAGAGCGACCTTCTTTGTTATCAATCGGAGCAAAACCTTCTGAATTGAAAGGATTAGTATCATCTCCTGCCGATAAATATAAATTTCCTTGAGCATCCCAATCAATTGAACCACCTGTGTGGCAACAGCCAATTCGCTTTACGGGTACCCGCAAAACGATTTTTTCAGAGGACATCACCAACGTATCTTTCACATCATCATAGACAAATCTCGAAAGACGTTGAGCCGTGTCGGGCTGTCCACTATGAGGCGAATAATACAAATAAATCCAGTGATTTTGATTGTATTTTGGGTCGATATTCAAGCCCATTAATCCGTATTCGTTGCCCGTAAAAACATTCAAATCGGCAACGGTTTTTGTAATTTTCTTAGCGGGGTCATAGACTTTCATTAAGCCTTTGCGTTGAATAAAAAGCACTTTTCCATTATCCAAAACCGCTAATTCAGTGGGTTCATCCAATTTTTCCGTTAAAGTAGTACGGATAAAACGATTTTCATCTGGAGGCAATTGGCTTTTTACTTTCGAATAATCTAAAGCAGGACCACCAGCAGCCCATTGCAAGCCACCCAAGAAATGTTTCAAAGGAATTTCTTCTGAAAACGTTTCGTGCGTATGTCCCCAATTTGAATAAAAAGCACGTCCACCATCATATTCGTGATACCAAGCCATTGGATGAAAATCGCCCATTGTTCCTTCTTTGTACGAATTTTCATCTACCGTAAATAATACTTTCACGTCGGGGTTGAAATTCTTAAAACTGTAAAATTCATCCTTATGCTCCAACGTTTCAGGCATAAAGTTGGTTGAAATATGCGTGCGGTCTTTGATGATAAACTTGCCGTTTTGCACGTTTGAGACGCTTTTTCCAGGGTGATTGGTGAAATATCCACCCACCAATTTTCCGTACCAAGCCCAGTCATATTCCGTATCGGCGGCGGAGTGAATACCCATAAAACCCCCACCCGCTTGAATGTATCGCTCAAAGGCAATTTGTTGAGGTTCGGTCAATACATTCCCCGTAGTGCTATTGAAGATAACTACCTTATATTTTTTAAGGTTTTCTTCGTTAAATCTCGCTCCGTTTTCGGTTGTATCCACCTCAAAACCATTGGCTTTTGCCATGTCTTGAAAAGCTTTTGTACAGTAAGGAATTGAACTGTGGCGATACCCAGCCGTTTTAGAGAAAATTAAAACCCGTTTACCTTGCAAAGGATTGGGATTTTGTGCGTGCAACATCATAATACCCACGCAGAAGAAGGTCAATAATGCCAATGAAATCCGTTTCATAAAGAATTTTATTGTTAGATTAAGATGAATAATTTTACCAATTAATTGAGGTTGGGGTAAAAAAAATGCCCTAAAACTTATCGTTAAAGAATTACAAATTTAACGTCTAAATAAAGGATAAAGATACTTTTTTGTGGGAAATTTACTATTTGACCATTTGTGAGGAGAATTTGTTTTGATTTAGGTTGAATATACCGTAGAATATTATTTTTATAGTAAAATAAAAAATCCCCAACCGATTAACAGTCAGGGATTTAAAATTATTTTTGTGACCTCGGCAAGAATCGAACTTGCATCTTAGGTACCGGAAACCTACGTCCTATCCATTGTACTACGAAGCCTTTTATAAGTACAAAATTACGAAAACTTATCTAACTGCTTTACCAAAACCTCAAAATCTTTTGGATAAGGGGCTATTACTTTGATAACCTCCTCATTCATAAGCCTAAACGTGAGCGAATGAGCGTGCAAGGCTACTCGTTTAATCAAGGGCAATTCGTCCGTATCTTGCTTCAAATTGAATTTCTTTTTAATATCTGATAAAAAAATCATCTCACCGTTATAAGTTGGGTCGCACACGATGGGGGCTTTCAAACATACCAAATGTATTCTTATTTGGTGCATTCTGCCCGTGATGGGCATACATTCCACGAGCGTATGATGGCGATATACTTTGATGGTATTGAAAATCGTCTCGGCTTCTTTGCCTTTTTGTCTATCAATCGTTACCTGTGTGCCATCCCGTTTCTGGGCGATGGGCAAATAGACCGAAATCATCTCAAAATCATGCGTACCATTCACCACAGCATGATAGCGTTTTTCTACCTTCCGATGCTCAAATTGCATGGATAAATGACGGTAGGCTTCTGGGTTTTTGGCAATGGCTAATACCCCCGATGTCTCCTTATCCAAACGGTGAGCCAATTGAGCATCATCGGTGTATTCCTTCGCTAACCGCAGGATACTCTGTGAGTTATCATTTTGGCGTTCGTCCAACGAAGCAATGTGGGGAGGTTTGTTAATCAGAATATAATCGTCGTTCTCGAATATAATTAAGTCTTTGAAATTCAGTCGCATATTTTCAAAACAGCATTTGGCTATCGGCTCTCAGCTATTGGCTTTTATTTGTAAATAATTTTCACAAAGATACTATCTAATTTTTTAATGTGCCGATAACCGTTTACCATTAACCGTTCACCGTGAACCGTCACTGTCCATTCTGTTCTTTAATCCTCGCAATCAAACCTTTCAAAATAGCTTGTCGTTCGGGTGTGCTTTCTGGATATTCCATATTGAGTTGTTTCATCCTTTCCAAGATAATTGTGCTGATAATCAATCGCATATTCTTTTTATCATCGGCAGGAATCACGTACCAAGCCGCACTGTTCGAGGCTGTTTCATTAACCATATCCTCGTAGGCGTGTTGATATTGTTTCCAAAAATCACGCTCCACCACGTCTCCTTCTTGAAATTTCCAGTTTTTGGTAGGGTCTTCAATCCGTTCAATTAATCGTTCGGCTTGTACTTCTTTAGAAACATTGAGGTAAAATTTCAGAATTACCGTACCATTTCGAGTTAAATATTTTTCATAATTTTTAATATCTTCATAACGCTGTTCCCAAACTTTATCTAAGTTTTTGGTAAATTCAGCGGGGATTTTTTGCCCTTTCGTCAGGATTTCGGGGTGAACTTTTACGGTCAAAACCTCTTCATAATACGAGCGATTATGAATCATTAAATTACCTCGCTCAGGCAGTTTTAGGGTATTCCTCCACATAAAATCATGTCCTAATTCAATTTCGGAGGGTCTTTTGAAACTTTCTACGGAAATACCCGCAGGGTTTACGCCCGACATCACCGCTTTGATAGTTCCGTCTTTGCCCGCCGCATCAGAGGCTTGCAAAATCAAGAGCATCGAATAGTGGTCGTGGGCGTACATGAGGCTTTGGTGTTTGTCCATTTTTTCGTGGAGTTCAGCCATCATTGTATTATATTCTTCTTCGGATTCATAAAAATCCTTAATTTTAGTCTTTGATTTCTTTATGTCGAATTTTTTATCACCCGTGTATTCAAAATCTTTGATGTCTATTGCCATATTATTTTTATTTTTTTGAATTGAAAGCAATTTAACCAAATTTATTAAAACTCCTCCATAATGACTTTACGAGATATTTTTGACCACGTGTCTGCCAATCCTTCCGCCCTAATTTGGTTTTTGCTTTGTATTCCATTGTTAACTTTCATTGTCAGTATTTGGCAAGACCCTAACACTCCCCCGCAGCAGTCTCAGGCACGCTATATTTATGCGGTGTTTGCCTATGCAGCCGCTATTCCAGGCATTTTTGCTTTTACTTTAAATCTTTACACCTTCCTTTTTGAACGTCAAAGTATTTGGACTATGAACTTGGTTACGCAGGTATTGCCCATTATCACCATGGTTATTACCTTGATGATTATTAAAAGAAGCATACCTTTTGAGTACGTTCCAGCTTTTGGAAAATTGTCGGGATTTGTAACGATTATTTTTGCGGCAATTGGCATTATGTGGTTTGTGGATAGACTCCGAATTTATGCCATCACTTATGTGCCTTTTCAATACATCGCCATCGGATTTATCGTAATGTTACTGTTGATACGATTTGGCTGGAAGAAGTTGTTTTGAGCATTTCTAAAACAATGACAACTGATTGCTATCCGTTTTTTTATCAAAGATTTTCTTATCTCTAATCATTTTACGATGCTGATTTAAGAAATCTACGAAGTTGTCAATTTGTTGATAAAGAGGAGTAAAGTCATAAGAATCTATATGATAGGTTTCTTGATAAACCTCTTCAAAATCTGTAATAACATAATCCAAGGTTTTCACACCCCATTTAGATAAGCCCAAAAGATACAGATTTTGATGATTCAAGGCAAAACGATTGGGTTCATAATACCGAGTAGATTTTAAATCAACGGCACGGTCGCCACCTACCAAATCCACGTAGCCGTAGATTTTACATTGTTTGTATTGGGTTTCGCAATAAAATTGAGTTTTATATTTTATTGGTAATAACTCACGAGCTTTTTCAATAATACCTTCCTTAAAATCATCCTCATTTTCACCCGTAACTACTGCCTTTTCAAAGTCAATACCTTTTTGCTGTGCTTGGGTAGTGGGTTTTCTGACTCTATTTATTCGGTCAAGCATATCCTGCGTATTCACAAGGATATTTCCCTGCGAATCAAGGGTTTGTGCTTCGTAGTAAGCGAATGAATTTAGAAGTGTTGGGTATATTCGGTACATTGGGAACAGTTATTGGTTATTGGTTATTAGTCTCGCCGTTGTCTGAATTTGGATTGCGAAACGTCGCAATCCAAATTTAGGCTACCTATGCAATTACTAAACGCTCCACAGGCACATCATTCACCAAGTGGCTTTCGATAATTTCCTCAACATCAGATAGTTGTACGTTTCCATAGAATACTCCTTCTGGATAAACTACCATCGTTGGACCAAAGGCACAGAAATCTAAACAGGCCGTTTTTTGGGCTCTCATATCGGTTAATAAACCTTTTTCTTTCATTGAATTTTTGAAAGCATCAACCAATGCCATGCCTCTTTCATCACCACAACATTTTTTGGGTGCATCTTTCTGATTTGTACAGATAAAAACGTGTTTTTTGAATTTCATTTATTTGTTTAATTTTCGATTTTGACACTTCACTATTAATAGTCAATAGTAAAGTAATTTGGTTTAAAAAGCATTTTATAGTACTCAAATTGCTTTTTTATGCTTTTTAAATAGTCATTTTCCATAGATTGAAGAATTTTGGAAGGTAAAAACTTAAAGCTATCACGCAATTTAACAGTTTTATCTTAAATTTGACTCAAAGACATGAGAGATTAAAACATTCAATCACTCATTCACTCAATCACTCATTGTATCCATGAATCTTCAAACCCAAGAACAATACCAATTTATTGAAAGTATCCTTTTTGAAAACTTAGGCTATCAACCCGAAGTACTTGATTTTCAGTTCTTTTACGGAGGTAATTTTAACCTTGCCGTAAAGGTAAAAGTAGCACAGGGCGACTATTTTATCAAATGGAATCAGGGCGACCATGAGGGTATGTTTGAGTCGGAGGCACGTAGTTTGCAACTCTTACGTGATACTGGCGTAGTGTCGATTCCACAAGTCATCAATCACGGGCGAATTATCGACAAAGAATATTTGATGATTGAATTTTTGACCGCCAGTTTCAAACAGCCTAATTATTGGCAGGATTTCGGGCAAAGGCTCGCACACCTACATACCCACACAAAGCCACAATACGGTTTGGATTTTAATAATTATATCGGAGCCTTGCGACAAAGTAACGAATGGATGGACGATGGCGTACAATTTTTCATCGAAAAACGCTTAAAAGTTCAAGCAGGATTGGCTCTTTACGACCGCAAGATTTCTCAAGAAGTTTACGAAAAGTTTAATATTTTATACGAAAAATTACCTTCATTGATTCCTAATGAGAAACCCGCTTTATTACACGGAGATTTATGGTCGGGCAATGTAATGACGGATAATCAAGGACTTGTGGGCTTAGTGGACCCTGCCTGTTATTACGGATTGCGTGAAGCTGAATTGGCTTTTACCACGATGTTTGGCGGTTTTGAGACTACTTTTTATGAAGCCTATCATGAAATATACCCCATAGAAAATGGCTTCGGCGACCGTATTCCTTTATATAATCTTTATCCGCTTATGGTTCACGTGAATTTATTTGGTGGAGGTTATTTGGATGCAGTGGAGAAGGTTTTGAAGAAGTTTATTTGATGGTTCACGGGGTCAGCGAGGAAAGATACTTGCCACAGCTGCAATCTTAAATTACAATACAAGTGTTAAATTATTATTTTTACGTAATAGACAATTATGATATTTCTCAAAGAAGATTTTTGGGTTTACGCCCTGCTATAGCCCTGATTGAAGAAAGATATAAAACTCTTACAGAATTATCAAATATAAAAATTGAATACGCAAAAATTATAATTGATAATCTCAATGGTTTACAAACAGAATATATTTGGGGTACTGATATGTTAGAGATAAAGTCTTATAGAGGGTTTTCCAAAATTTTTTATACTGTCAATGAAGTTTGTGATACTGAGTTTGAGGAAAGAATTCCAAACATAATGTTAGTAGAAATATTAAAAAAATGGATTGTATTCTTAGAAGTAGTAGAAAAGAGATTTTTGTCATTGTCTGTATCTCCAAAGACAAATTAATTATCTTGCACTCATAAAAACACAAACCCAAAACCCGTTCACCTTTGACCGTGAACCGTTTACCTTTAAAATGAATTTATCAACCGAAACGTGGATTTACATAGGCATTGGCTACCTTGCCCTGTGCATATTGGCTTATTTTATTCAAGAACGGTTTATTTTTAAACCCGAAAAACTTCATGCGGATTTTGAATATAAATATGATGACCCTTTTGAGGAACTCCACTTTGAACCTGAACCTGGCGTAAAAATCAACGGGTTACGTTTTTTCCACGAAAAACCCGAAGGCTTGGTGATGTATTTTCACGGTAATACTCGCAGTATAAAAGGCTGGTCAAAATATGCTGTTGATTTTACTCGACATGGATATGATGTTGTGATGATTGATTATCGTGGTTTCGGAAAATCCATCGGTAAACGTACCGAAGAAGCCCTAAATAAAGATGCCCAATACGTCTATAACCGCATGAGGGCAAAATATGG
>JANPGQ010000459.1:0-2889 GCA_031423975.1 Cytophagales bacterium
AAAACGGTTGAAATAATGAGTTGCCCCGCTTCGTCTAAATGAGAATAAACCGTGATGCCTTTGCCACTACCAAAATATTTGAAAGAGGCAGAAGCTCGCAGAGACGGTACTGAAATGTCATATTTCTGCCCATCACTACCCGTATGAACAAATCCTGACTGCTGTCTAAAAAAGTCGATGATTGGTAATTTATTACTCATAGAAAGAATTAAATCGTTTGCTTTCAGGGTCATTTCTGGAGAAAAATAATGTGTTGCAACCGTCTCAAGGGTATTTTTGGCAATATTTCTCGAAATATCTCCCATTTCAGAAATACCAATGTTTTCTCCAAATCCAATAATTGCCGCATAGAAGATGTTATTTCCTGGGCGAGTAGGAATATAGTGTTCCGTTTTATGCTGAAAAGCCTCCAAAAAACCTGTGAGTTGATTAATTTGAATAAGTACCTGCAACAACGGAATTGACCGATTGGGCGGATAAAGCAAGCGATTATCAATGGGAATATTATCACCTTCGGCTTTATAGCGATGCAAGTGCCAGTATCCATCTTTATCAAAATATACATCCTTATTCTCCGACAAGCGGTCGTTAGTTACCATAAACTGGTGATTTAGTTTATCATTGAGGCTTAAAAGTGTTTGGGCAGCACTGCTATGTTTGGTTAGATTGGCTTTCTCTAAAAAGGCTTCTTTGTGCTTATTCCATTGATTACGAGGAATTAAGTACTCTTCAAAACTTCGGTACTCATAACAGGAAATGACGTTCAATGAACCCGCTTTGATATGTTCTTTAATCTCTCTGAAAAGCAAAGCCTTGTAAAGTGAAATACGTAATTTACCAGAATCAGTAAATATTTTTTGTCTTTCATCCATGCTCAAAAAATCAATCGGCAATTTATTACTGTGACTAATATCCCCATTCTTTTGTTGGAAATAAGTCACGGCTTTTCCTATATCTTCTTGAGATTTTTCAATGTCAAAAACTAATGCTACGACAATATGAGTCACTCGATTTTGTAATTTGATGGACTCTTTTTCAAGCGATTTATAATAATCATCCCGATTGGAAATGGGTTGATTGACCTTTTTTAACTCAATTAATCGTAGTTGGTCTTCATCCAAGGCTGGCTTTTTTACTCGTTTTTGAATAATTAATTGCCTGATTTGTTCGACTTTCTGGCTATCATCGGTTTGTACATTTTCAATAATCGTTTCAATATCTCCCAAAGCATCAATGTGCGTGGTACTACGTCGAGAAACCTGATTAGCTAATTGTGCATTGGCAAAACGATTGTTGTAATGTTCTTCTTTAAGTCTCTCTTCGGCATCATTAAAAGTCGAAGTTACGGCACTATTCAAGGTCAAAATTAGGGCATCCCCTAAACTAAAATATTGGTGAATCACGAAAGCAATTAATTGCAAATAATGCTCATTTACCCTTTTGAGGGCTTGGGAAGATTGATTATCCAAAATATAGTCGGCAAGGTAACGTATAGTGGCATCCGAAAGTTTTAGCTTTTTAATAATGGATTGCAATTGTTGGTATTTGAACTTCAAGGCAATGAATAATTCAAGGCGTTCCTTTATTTGCATGGGTTGCATGGATTGCGTTATTCTTTTGAAAAAGGTTAATTCATATCGTCCGTAGCCACTCTTTTTCTCAGAACCTTCTATTATCTGTTTCTGAGCGAGTTGCTCTAATAAATCCCTGTCAATTTCCAATAAATAGGTTTGAATGATGGCTTCTAAGTCTTTGGCAAATGTGTCAAGCGCTTTGGTAACAATCTCCCGTAAGGCATTATACGTAGGAATCTCAATTCTCTTTTCTTGAAGAAAAGAAACCAGAGAATCAAAAATTAGAGTCGGCTTAGTTTGTAGATAAGTGAGCCGTTTTGCTTCTTGATATAACAAGGCTTGATACTCCGTACTGAAAGCGGCGATACTAAATTCTCTAAGAATTTCCTCTTGGTGGCGATAACTGGTTCGACTGTGGGCATAGTCAATCATACTAATATCATTCGGATCTAATTTGAATTTCTCGACCACTAAACTGATGTCATGTTCGTAAAATAAGTTGGGATTAAAAAAACGAGTCGTAACTCGAAAATAACCCATTTGCAGAATAAAGCCCACTTTATTGGTAGAGGTGAATAAAGTTTTTAAATAGTTCTCCGCCCAAATTGGTATTTCAATCAAGATACGAATGTTCTCCAATTGAGGTGGGGAATCAAAACGAGATCGTTCATTGGATGATAAATATTCCTTTCTTGCCATTGGATATAACGAGCGTTAAAGAAGCTGAGAGATTATGCTTAAAAGGTACGCGTAATACCAGTATTATTTTACATCTTTACGGCATTAAAATACCTTTTTACAAAATAGCATAAAAAATATGGTTTTAGGATACATTCGCACCTCGACGGCTGACCAATCTGCCGATGGTCAAAAGAGCCTGATTGCTCGTTACGTGGTCGAGCGAAAAATGATTGTTGATGAATGGATTGAGGTGGAAGTGTCTTCTCGAAAATCTGCTGAGAAAAGAAAGATTACCGAATTACTGGATAAAGTCTCAGCCCAAGATACCATTATTGTTTCTGAACTTTCTCGCTTGGGACGGTCAATTAAAGAGGTTTTACAGATAATCGAAGAGTTGATTCAAGTAAAAAGATGTAAACTTATTCTCATCAAACAGAATCTACATCTTGACCCCAGCAATCAGCACGACATGACCAACAAAGTTTTGCTCACCATATTTTCAATGGTAGCGGAACTCGAAAGAGATTTTATTTCAGAAAGAACCAAAGAAGGACTCAGGGCAAGAAAAGAAATGGGAATCAAGTTGGGTAAGCCTAAAGGTGTCATACAAAAATCCATTTATGACCAAGATAAA
>JANPGQ010000460.1:0-5024 GCA_031423975.1 Cytophagales bacterium
CCAAATTACTGAATTTTAGTTCTACTAAGTTATGTCGCAGTCTAAACAAGAGTTGTTTAAATGATTTTTTATCCTAATATTCCTAAAAATGCGTGAATTATGTAAACATTTTTAAAAATTATGTAACATCTTCGTCCCTAAAAAAATTGACCTTTGCACGGCGAAAAATTATTTTAGCGAATCAAAGCATCAACAAATCAAAATATCGGTTTATGTATTTAAAATGATGGAAGTTGTGAAAGATAATAATGCACTTTTATTTTTTATTAGGTTCGATATTGGTTGGATTTATAGCTATTCAAGCTATCAAATTGATATTTTAAATAGTTTACTACGTTTAAAATTGCTTGGTAATTAGTCAATATCGCTTGAATAGATTTAACAACTTTCCAAAATTTGACAGATATAATTATACTTAAATTTGCTCATTTCAAACTTTTAAACGTATATATCAAACCGTCATTTTACCAGTCTTAATTTTAACATTTAATCAAAAAAATATGAAAACGATTTCAAAATTTTTGTTCATTTTACTCGCAGGTTCATCAATAATCTCGTGTGTTCCTCAAAAGCGACTTACAGAATTGCAGTCACGGTACGATAGATCGGAGTCTGAATTAATCAAATGCGGCAATAGTGTGGCAGATTACAAGGTTCGTCTGGAAGCAATGTCGAAAGTTCAGCAAGAGTCCGATAATCAAAAAATGACTTTAATTGGCAAAGACCAACAAATTAAAGACTTGAATATTCAAATTACTGATTTTAAAAATTTGCGAGATAAACAACTTGACCAAGTGGGTAATCTAACTGTTTTGTCTAAAGCTGCCAACGAAAATATCAATAAGACTTTGTCGCAAATGGCTAATAAAGACCAATACATTTATCGTCTCATGGCTGCACGTACTAAAACCGATTCTATCAATTTAGCTTTAGCGGTAAATCTAACGAGTGTGTTGAGAAACGGAATAGAAGACAAAGACGTTGAAATAAAAGTTGATAAAACGGTGGTATTTATCAATATTTCTGATAAAATGCTATTTAGTACAGGCAATACAAAAATATCGCCCAAAGCAAATGCTGTTTTAGAGAAAATTGCTCTTATTATCAAATCAAGACCAGAGTTGGAAGTCATGGTAGAGGGTTATACTGATAATGTAGCCATCAAAACTGCCTGTATAGACGACAATTGGGATTTGAGTGCAAAACGTGCCACATCGGTAGTACGAATGATGCAACAAAATTATAAAATAGACCCGAATAAATTGATTGCGGCTGGACGAGGCGAATACAATACCTTGGAAAATAATTCGACTGCTGATGGTCGTTCAAAAAATCGTAGAACTCGTATTATTTTAATGCCAAAACTTGATCAGTTTTATGATTTGTTGAATCCTGACAAAAAATAGTAGTTTTAATCATAGAAATTGAAAATCACAAAGCATAAGTTGTCAAAATAGAACTTATGATTTGTGATTTTCAATTTTAACAGTTGAGGTCAGTGAAACAGTAATTGTTTCATACTAAATCACCATATATTGCTAAATGTTCTGGCAAAGATGGGTGATGATATAGTACCAAAACGGTTTTCCTATAAAAGTTTTAATTAAAAATAACATTCGGTACGAAACTGTGGTAATTTATTTCTTCTTGAATACCTGCATTGTTTCATTATTTCTTGCTACCAAATAATATGGTATTTGACCTACCATTACAGGTTTAATATCTCTAACTTCGTCGTTGAACATAAGTCCACTTTGAGTGGGTAAAATAGATTTGAAGTTGCCTTTTCCGTCGCTTTTCAAAATTAACCCGTAGCTTCCGTCATAACGTGCTTGATACATACTGGCTCCGTAGAAATTACCACCTACGATAACGTCTTTGATTCCATCATGGTCACAATCATCCAATAGTAATGTCATCACTTTTGAGGCTTGTACTAAAATTGGTAAGGGTGTAATCTTGAATTTATTTCCCCCTAAATTTTCTAAATAGACTGATTCATAGGTATTTACTTCTTTTATTGTAGCATTCTCTAATTCGTTTGGTTTGAAAATTTCCTCAATTTCTTTACCTGCATACATCGAATAATCTGTGAAACGTTTATTGATAATACTTGGAATCTGCTTGCCCATTTCGTCTTTTGTAGCTATTGGAAACCATTTGTCTCCACGATTATACACCAAAATTTGTTCTATACTTTCGTTAGCATCAATGTCTTTGATGTACATTTTTAGTTTACTTCCCGTTAGACTTTTTCTGAATTTTGTATTCGTTCCTAAGTTTCCAACCATAAAATCTATATCTCCATCGCCATCAAAATCGTTGGCAACTATACCATTCCAAAATCCCGTATTTTCGCTTATTCCGTTATCAATTAAACTGAATTTACCCTTGTCATTCTCATAAGTCTGAATTGGCATCCAGTCGCCTACGATGGTCAAATCTATATCGCCATCTTTGTCAGTATCAGCCCATACTGCATCGGTAATCATTCCCGCTTGGCGTAATTCAGGGGCTAATTCTTTAGTTTTATCCGCAAATTTCCCCTTGCCATCATTCACTAATAAGTATGAATTGGGTGCTTTGCCGTAGTTATTGGGCAACACCCGTCCACCCATAAAGAGGTCTATGTCTCCGTCTTTATCAAAGTCGGATGCTCTTACGCAAGACTTATTATCAAACATTGGAGGCAATGCGGTTTGGTCTCTCGTAAAATTCCCTTTGCCATCATTCCGATAAATTCTATCGAATTGTTGAGCCATATTGCCAAAAAACTCATTACCGCCGGATACCACATACAGGTCAAGGTCTTTGTCTTTGTCGATGTCAATAAAAATGGCATCTACGTCTTCAAAAATTGAGTCTTGTTTAAAGGCAATTTGCTTGGACATGACAAAACCGTTGGCAGTTTGTAAATACAATTGTCCTGCTTGATATTTTGCTCCTCCTACATAAACATCTTCTTTTCCATCGCCATTTACGTCTCCCACTGCTAAAGAAGGACCTTCGGTTGATACTTTGAAGGGCATCAGTGACTCACGGGTGAAGTCAAAATAAATGTTTTCTTCGTGTTTGAAATTTAAGTTTAGCTTGTTGGTTACTTCTTCAAACTGTTTAACCTCACCCAATCCTCTCCCCAGGAGAGGGCTATTGATTTGAGCATTTTTTTCATTCAAAATTAAAACAGTATTTGCTTTGACGTTGGTCAAAATCTGGATTTTACCGCTTTCCCAAACCACTTTTACGGTGTCAATCTTTGTAGCGTTAGCAATGCCAAAAGTTAAAGTTGGCTCAACTGATGACATAAAACCTCGGGTCGGCATCAACTGTTGTACTTGTTGAACGCCATTTGATTTTAAGATTACTTTTGCTCCGATTCCGAAAGTGTTTTTGCCTTCTCCTTTAAGTTTTATTTTGCAAAAACCATTTTGTAAAACCTTATTGCTTTGATTTTCATAAACCGAAGCAAATTCATTGATATTATTGGTAACAATATCTAAATCGCCATCATTATCCAAATCGGCGTAAGTTGCTCCATTAGAAATTCCTTTTTCTTCAAATCCCCAAGTCAATGATTTATCTTCAAATTGTAAACTTGGTGTGCCTTTGAATAAGTAATTATGTACTTTTCCATCGGGCATCAAGTCTAAGGCTTTTTTATCGTATTCGGTTGTATTAGAGGAATTAAAATGAAATGAATCATCGGTGATAAATTTTATATAATTCAGGTCATTGGGGCGTTTTACAATTCCATTAGAGATGAAAATATCTTTGATTCCATCGCCATCAAAATCATTAATTAAAGTTCCCCAGCTCCAATCTGTGGCAGCAACGCCCGCCATTGCTGCAATGTCAATGAATTTTTCGCCTCCTATATTCAATTGAAGGCAATTTCTACTGTATTGATTGAAATATCCGAATTGTAATTTGTACAAATAAATATCCAGAGGGTCTTCTCCTGCCGAAGATTTTTCTACGGTTTCGTCTTCGGGAAACATATCCAAAGTCATCAAATCCATGTAGCCATCATTGTTAATATCCGCTATATCAGACCCCATCGAAAATCTACTGGTGTGCTTCATTCGGGTTTTTGATTCCTCCTTAAATCGTGACGACGAACCGTTTCCATTTTTTTGATTGACATAATAATAATCATCTTCGTGAAAATCATTACTTACATAAATATCTTCCCAACCGTCATTATTGATGTCGGCTACTGAAATACCCAATCCATAACCCATTGCCGCTTGATAAATACCCGCTTTTTTGCTGACATCTTGGTATTTACCATTAACGTTTTCGTATAAATAATCTCCCGCTTCGTTGTCTTTTATTGTTCTTGCACTCACACGGTCATAAGAACGTGAAGTATGTACGGCGTGGTTTAAAAGATAACAGTCTAAATCTCCATCTTTGTCATAATCAAAAAAGGCGGCTTGGGTAGAAAAACCCGTGAAATCCAAACCATATTCATGTGCTTTTTCTGTAAATTGTGGTGATGAACCAGTTGTGTTTCCATTGTTGATATAAAGTTCATTTTTGCCTTTCAAACCTTTATAATTACCCACTGCACAAACGTAAATATCTAAGAAACCATCGGCGTTAATATCCACCATTGTGACACCCGTTTTCCAGTCTGAATGCCCTTCAACGCCAGATTTTGCAGTAATATCCTCGAAAACCATATTACCTTTATTGAGATACAATTTATTTTTGCCTTGATTTGAAACGAAATAAAGGTCGGTTAATCCATCATTGTTAATATCACCAGAAGCCACTCCACCACCATTATAAAAATATAAATATTCCAAAATACTGAACCCCTTATTATCAATTAAATCATTCCGAAAAGAGATATTTGATTGCGAATTTGGTAGTTTTTTGAATAGAGGAGCTTCTTCCTGGGCTTGCTTGCACGACCCCAAAAGGTACAGAAAGGCAGTGAGGATGATTATTTTTTGAAGAAAAATAGTTGATTTCATTTTTAGCTTTAAACAGGTTCATTACAATTACCTCAACCTAAA
>JANPGQ010000461.1:0-17312 GCA_031423975.1 Cytophagales bacterium
CTTAAATCGGGAACAACAATTAAGAGGAATCCGCATGACTTCGCCAGATATTCGTGCGGGAGTGTCGCTTTTGATTGCCGCCATGTCTGCCAAAGGAACATCAATTATTGAAAATATCGAGCAAATTGATAGAGGTTATCAGAATATTGATACTCGCTTAAATGCGATTGGGGCGGAGATTATTAGACTGTAATTTTGATTTATTCTCTAATCTAAAAAAGGTCTGTCAAATATTTTGGCAGACCTTTTTAGATTAAATCAAAACTTACTAAAATTTAAAATTGTCGAAGGTTTAAAGTCAATTTTTAAAAACCTTACTGTTGAATTGAAAGTTACTAATTTATAAAATTGTTAATTTATGATAGAAACACTTTTTAAACTCGACCTCACAAAACCGCTTGTTTTTGCTTCATTATGTTTGATAATGTTTGTAATTATTGTGTCCAGATATTTTATTTTGAGCGGTATTTTTCACCTTTATTTTTACGTTTGGAAACATAAAGAATGGGAGCTTAGGAAGATAAATAAGAAGGCATATCCACCCCAACAATTCAAGAAAGAAGTCTATTGGTCGATGATAACGGCTTTGATTTTTGCGATAATTGGAGCTTTTTTAGGAGTGCTTTGGCAAAAGGGTTTTACGGCTATTTATCTGAATATCAACGATTTTCCTTTGTGGTGGTTTCCTCTTAGTATTCTCATTTCGATGTTTATTCATGAAACCTATTATTACTGGCTTCATAGATTAATGCACCATCCGAAAGTTTATAAACAAGTTCATCAGGTACATCACGATAGTAGAATTACCTCTGCTTGGACAGCCTTTTCGTTTCACCCCATCGAAGGTTTTTTAGAAGCACTTATTATGCCAGCAATCGTTATTTTAATACCGATGCACTTATATGCTATCATCATTCACCTCACGATTATGACCATAACGGCGGCTATAAATCATTTAGACATTGAGATTTATCCACGAAATCAATTTGGCAATATTTTGGGGAAACACGTCATCGGAGCAACGCATCATAGCCACCATCATAAGTTTTACCGTTATAATTTTGGGCTATATTTTACTTTTTGGGACAAATGGGGCAAAACAGAAAGCCCAAGTTTTGAGAAGGATTTTAATGAAAGATATTAGCTCGTACCGCAAAGCTATCACTCGCACTTTCTTCGAGTATCCGCTATCGTGATAATCTTCCAGCCATTATCGGTTTTATACAATTGAAAAGCATCAACGCCACAATGTTGGCGTTTTTCGTTTACGTATAATTCATAAGGAGTCCAAGCCGTAGCCATTTGGGCATCTATTCTGATTTCATAACTCAATACTCTTTCTTCCAATTTTACATTCATTGGTATTGAACCAATCTGCTTTACGAAACCATCAATTGAGTTTTCGGTAGTTAGTCCAACTACACCAGTCTTACGGTCAGCACCAACAGATTGCATACGGGCAGATGGATGAAAACACGCTCTAATCATGGTAGAATCATGTTTTTGCATTCCTTCAAAAAGCTGGACTACAACGGCTTTTACTGCTTTTTCGTCTTCGGTTTGAGCAAAAGAGAGATTAGTTAACGATAAAAACGTTGAAAAAAATAATAGTTTTTTCATTGATAGTTTTGTTGGAAAAATCCTTACAGGTTTTCAAAACCTATAAGGATTAAAAGTATCTTTTAAAATCAAAATTCAGCCGACTTAGGCGTTCTTGGAAAAGGAATTACGTCACGAATGTTGGTCATACCCGTTACAAACATTACCAACCTCTCAAAGCCAATGCCAAAACCAGAGTGTGGAGCCGTACCAAATTGACGAGTTTCCAAATACCACCAAATTGTTTCTTCGTGAATGCCTACGGCTTTGCTTCTTGCCAATAATTTTTCGTAATTATCTTCTCTTTGCGAACCGCCAATAATTTCTCCGATGCCTGGGAAAAGTACGTCCATGGCACGAACCGTTGTTCCATCTTCATCCAATTTCATGTAAAAAGCCTTGATGTCTTTTGGATAATTAGTCAAAATAACGGGCTTTTTGAAATGCTTTTCTACCAAATAACGCTCATGTTCCGACTGCAAATCAATGCCCCATTCAACGGGATATTGAAACTTGCCTTCTTTGTGTCTTTTTGATGATAATAAAATCTTGATGGCTTCGGTATAAGTCAGTTTAACGTACTCATTATCAACCACAAAATGAAGTTTTTGAACCAAATCTAACTCCGAACGTTCTTCGGCTTTCTTCGATTTTTCTTCATCTTTCAAACGGTTTTCTAAGAAAGCTAAATCATCGGCACAGTTCTCTAAAGCATAACGAATCACGTATTTTGTAAAGTCTTCTGCCAAAGCCATGTTGTCTTCCAAATCATTGAAAGCAACCTCTGGCTCAATCATCCAAAACTCTGCCAAATGACGAGCTGTATTTGAATTTTCAGCACGGAAAGTTGGTCCAAAAGTATAGATTTTAGACAAAGCCATTGCTCCTAATTCGCCTTCCAACTGCCCCGAAACGGTCAAATTAGTTTCTTTTCCGAAGAAATCTTCTTTATAATTAATTGTTCCGTCTTCGTTCAAAGGTGGATTTTTTGGGTCGAGAGTCGATACTCTGAACATCTCGCCAGCCCCTTCCGCATCCGACCCCGTGATGATGGGCGTGTGTAGGTAAAAGAAACCGTTGTCATTATAATATTTATGAATGGCAAATGCCAAAGCATGGCGAATTCTGAGAATTGCTGAAAAAGTATTCGTGCGTGGGCGTAAATGGGCAATTTCACGCAAGAACTCCAAACTGTGTTTTTTGGGTTGTAAAGGATATTTTTCAGGGTCGGCTGTACCGTAAACCGTTACAGATTTTAGCTCAACTTCCACTCTTTGTCCAGAACCTTTGGATTCAATTAAAGTACCCGTAACTGCCACGCACGAGCCTGTGGTGATTAATTTGAGGGTTTCTTCATTAATCAAACTCGGTTCGGCAACTGCTTGAATATTATGAATTATTGAACCATCGTTGATGTTAATAAAAATCACATTGGGTTGCACTCGCTTGGTTCTGACCCAGCCTTTCACGGTAACTTCGCTGCCAATGGCTGCTTCTGATAATATTTGTTTGATTTGCATTTTAAAGTATTGTATTAAGTATTAGGTATTAAGTCCGAAGATTTGTCAATCCTAATTTTTTTCTATTACCAAAATTACCAACAAATCTTACAATTACCGAATTAAGTCTATTTGATTGATGCTTTGATTAAATAATTTGTTAAAATTATTTACCAGAAAAACTACCAATTGTCAAAAACAAGAAAACAATAAGCGCAATATCAATGGTAGGAATGGCATTTATTTTTAGGGCTAAACCAAAATTTCCCTTATTGTAAGCAATCCAAGAAATGATTTGAGTGATGACAATTAGTACGGGTAATGCTACAAGACAACCCGCTAAAATCCAAGTTTTGGTATTTTTGTCAGAACCAGGGGCATCAAATAGGAAAGCTGACATCAAAGCTCCAAAACCCGACGGGATTAGACCAATCAAGAAAAGGACATTGACAATGACTACGGTGGATTTCATCTGAGATTTGATTTAAATTGTGATTAATTTTTGAAAGATAAGCAAAATTTATAACACGCTTATAATTTGAATATTTTATAAGGCGTATTTATACAAAAAGAGCCTTTTAGGTGGTATAGAAGGCTCTTTTGAAATTTCAATTTTATTAAACGGTAATATCTACCTCCCAGCCAGTTTCTTTCAAGGCAGGGTCTTCTTCCTTTTTTAAAAAATCATTTTGTGAAATACCCATAGCATCCCAGTTCAAAATAGCCTCGTCAGGAACAATGTCCACGGGTGTAAAATAGGAGGTTGATTTTTCGTTATATGCCAAATTAGTCTGTAAATTATAACAAGAAATAATAGACCAACGAGGGTTGTCAGAAAGATTAGCTTCGGAACGATGAAGGGTATTACTGTGAAAGAAAAGTACATCACCAGGCTCAATCTCTACATATACTAAGTCCATGGTTTTCAAAGCGTTATTTACGAAAATCATATCTGCACCGACTTGTTCACCCGCAAAACCATGATTGACTCTACCTAATTTATGTGAACCTTTGATGACCTGTAAACAGCCATTTTCCTTGTTTGCCTCCGTCAATGCCACCATTACCGAAATTAATTGGTCGGGAAACATGAACTGATTTTTGTACCAATATCCATAATCTTGATGCCATTCCCAAGCCCCGCCAACTCGTGGTTCTTTTTGCATCAATTTTGAATGAAAATGACAAACGGGAGTGTCAGAATCTAATAATTGACCCACAGTACTAATAATCCTTTTGCTACGAGTCATATACCCAAACGTATCATTACCAGGGGTAAACCAAAGCGTCAATTTAGTCTTTTTGCCCGATTGGTCATTCAAATCCATTGCATTTTTACTTACAGCATCGTCTTCAATGGCTATTTTATACAATTTATTTATTTCATTTTCTGAAAAAACTCTCTTCTTGATTATATAACCGTCACGGTTGTAAGCAATAATTTCTTCGGGTGAAAGTAGTGAATTTGTCATGAGAATAATGTTGTAAAATTTATTTGACAAAATTGGTATATTAGCATAAAACAATCAATCAATTTTATACTCAATAATAATACTATTTTGCGTATAATGAGTTTTAATTTTTTTATATTTGTCATATAAATACCATTTTCAAAATACATTTATGAAACCTTTATTGCAGAAACTCCCATTACCTGCTGATTCCTCTTTTGTTTTGGTTGATTTTGATGTGCCTTTTTTTGAAACACCTTGGCATTTTCATCCAGAATATGAAATAGTTTTGGTCACTGAAAGCACGGGACAGCGTTTTGTGGGTGAGCATATTAAGGAATATCGAGTGGGAGATTTATGCTTGATTGGTCCAAATGTGCCACATCTTTATCGAAGCCATGAAGAGTATTATTCACCAAATTCAGAACTACGAGCCAAGTCAATCGTGATTCATTTTAACGATAATTTTTTAGGAAAAGATTTTTTTAAAATTCCTGAGATGACACATATTCATTCACTTTTTGAAAAATCAAATCGAGTTTTAGATATTACGGGCGATTCTAATCAGTTTATTTCCAATAAGTTAATTGAAATGTTTAATGAAAGTGCGACAAAGCGTTTGTTGTCTTTGTTAGAAATTTTAGATAATCTTGCCCGTTCAGAAGAATACGATTTTTTGACTTCGGGCAATAGCTTTGGCACAAACATCAAAGATTCTGACCGAGTAAATAAAGTCTTTGAATACGTTATGGAAAATTTTAAAGAAGAGATAAGATTGGGAGAAGTAGCAGATTTAGTTTCGATGTCGGAAACGTCTTTTTCTCGGTATTTCAAAAGTAGAACCAATAAAAATTTCTCAGATTTTCTTTCTCAGATACGCATTGCACACGCTTGCAAATTATTAGTGGAAGACAAAATGGGAATATCCGAAATTTGTTATGAATCAGGGTTTAATAATTTATCCAATTTCAATAGAAAATTCAAAGAATTAATGAATATTTCTCCTTCGATTTATCAGAAAGAATTGTTGAAGAATTAGTTTAGAGGCGACCGTTGCTGAGTTAGTTTTCGCCTTTATTGGTATTTTTACTAACAAAATTATAGTCCATTTTGTTGGTGAAAATACCAACAAAGGCGAAATGTAAAATATAAAAAATGGCTTCTCAATCTCTTGAAAAGCCATTTTTTATAAAATAGAGAATAATTATTAATTATTCTCTATTCATTATTAAGTAATACTTACGCCGCTGCCAAAGCCTCTGCACCACCCACGATTTCAAGGATTTCGTTGGTAATAGATGCCTGACGAGAACGGTTATATTGTAATTTTAATTCTTTAATCAACTCACCAGCATTGTCAGTTGCTTTGTCCATAGCGGTCATTCTGGCACCATGCTCTGAGGCATTAGATTCCAAAACGGCTTTATAAACTTGCAATTTTAAGGCTTTTGGCATCAATTCGTTGATGATTTCTTCTTCCGAAGGCTCAAAAATATAGTTTACCGATGAAGCTGTGTTTGTTGCAATTTCTTTTTTCTCAACTACGGGCAACATTTGTTCCGCTGTCAAGATTTGAGTTGCTACATTTTTGAATTGATTATAAACCACTTCAACCACATCGTATTTACCTGCTGCAAAGCCATTCATCGCATTTTCGGCAGCTTCACGAACAGCCGCAAAGCTCAAACGAGTGTAAATATCAACAAATTGAGTATTTACATTGTATCCACGACGTGCCAAATATTCGCCACCTTTCTTACCAATTGCCATGATTTCAACATTGCCAGCGGCCTGTTGAGAAGCATATTTTTCGCTAATGAGGGCTTGGGTCATTTTACCAACATTGGCATTAAATGCACCGCAAAGCCCACGGTCAGATGTTACCACGATGATTAAAACCTTATTGATTTCACGTACAACTGTGTACGGGTTTTCACTTGCTCCCTCAGCATTTGCTGAAACAGTGGCAATCATTTCTGTCAATTTCTGTGAATACGGACGCATCTGAACGATAGCATCAGTAGCACGACGAAGTTTAGCTGCCGAAACCATTTTCATGGCTTTGGTAATTTGCTGAGTGGAATTTACCGATACAATTCGGTTACGGACTTCCTTTAATGAAGGCATTATTTTTTTAGTTATGAGTTATTAGCGATGAGTGATGAGTTTTTTACCCATTCCCCAAACCTACATACTCTTGACTTCATAATTCTATTTCTATTGAATTATGAGAAATGAGTTACAAGTTTTAAAACTTATTGCTCATCTCTCATAACTCATTTTAAGCGTATTTTGGAGCTACTTCCTTAGATACTTTTGTTAAAACATCTGTCAAAGAATCATCGTATTTTCCTGCTTTCAAGGCTTCCATCGTTGATTTTTGGGTAGCTTTCATTACTCCGATAAAATCTTTCTCGAAATCACGAACTTTACTTACTGCTACGTTATCCAACAAACCTTTGGTCGCAAGGAAAATCATCGCAACTTGTTCTTCAACTCTTTGTGGTGAACCGTTTGGTTGTTTCAACATTTCCAAGTTACGCTTACCACGTTCAATAGTCAATTTTGTAGCGGCATCAAGGTCTGAACCAAATTTTGCAAAAGCTTCCAATTCACGATATTGTGCTTGGTCAAGTTTCAAAGTTCCTGCTACTTTCTTCATCGACTTGATTTGAGCGTTACCACCCACACGAGATACCGAAATACCTACGTTGATCGCTGGACGAATACCTGCGTTGAAAAGATTTGATTCTAAGAAAATCTGACCGTCCGTAATTGAGATTACGTTTGTTGGAATGTACGCAGAAACGTCACCCGCTTGTGTTTCGATGATTGGAAGAGCCGTTAATGAACCACCACCTTTTACCAAATGCTTAATAGAATCTGGAAGGTCGTTCATTGTTTTGGCAATAGCATCAGAGTTTGTAATCTTAGCAGCACGCTCTAACAAACGACTGTGAAGATAGAAAACGTCTCCTGGATATGCTTCACGTCCTGGAGGACGACGAAGAAGAAGAGAAACTTCACGGTATGAAACCGCTTGTTTCGATAAATCGTCATAAATTACTAAGGCTGGACGACCAGTATCACGGAAGAATTCACCGATAGCCGCACCCGTAAATGGAGCAAAGAACTGCATCGGAGCTGGATCAGAAGCACCTGCCGCTACGATAGTTGTATATGCCATTGCACCTGCTGCACGAAGCGTTTGTTCAATTTGCTTGATAGTAGAAGCCTTTTGTCCACATGCTACATAGATACAATATACAGGCGTACCTGCCTCGTAATATTCTTTTTGGTTGATAATAGTATCAATACAAACGGTAGTTTTACCAGTCTGACGGTCACCAATTACCAACTCACGTTGTCCACGACCAATTGGAATCATAGCATCAATCGCTTTGATACCCGTTTGAAGAGGTTCGGTTACTGGCTGACGGTAGATTACTCCAGGAGCTTTACGTTCCAAAGGCATATCATATAAATCGCCCGTGATTGGACCATTGCCATCAATTGGCTCGCCGAGTGTGTTTACCACACGACCGCAGATACCTTCTCCTACTTTGATAGATGCGATTTCGTCGGTACGTTTTACGGTATCGCCTTCTTTCACGCCCGAAGCGTCTCCCAACAATACTGCCCCAACGTTATCTTCTTCGAGGTTCAATGCTAAGGCTCTCAAGCCGTTTTCAAAGACGAGCAATTCACCCGCTTGTACTTTCGTTAGTCCGTAAATACGGGCTACACCATCACCGATTTGCAATACGGTACCTACTTCTTGAAGTTCAGCTTCGGATTTTGCTCCTGAGAGTTGCTCTCTCAAAATTGCCGATACTTCATCTGGTCTGACTGATGCCATTATAATAAAATTGTTTTGTGATTTTGTCTGTTTCAGAGGCGATAAGGATTAAGGAAAAAGACAATGCGAATTTTATTTTCACTCCGTCACTCCATCATCAAATCACTCCATATTTTCGGGTGCAAAATTATGGAAGAAATTTCACAATTCCATGATTTGATTAATAAAAAGTGCTTAAATGTTATACTTTTTGGGGATTTTGGAAGAAAAGGAAACTTGAAATAAATCATTTTTTTGATTTTCAAGAAAGGGCTTGTATCAGACTTACATAAAAACAGCTTCGGAGAGGTATAATCTTTATATTTGATAAGATATGATTTAGGTGTAAAAAACTTCGGAGGGGTCAAACATTTGCTTGATGTTTGACCCCTCCGAAGTTTTGAGGAAAATTTACTGGCATTTACTCACTTCAGCCCCCGTGCTGGTCATCATTTTGAAACATTCCAATTTGATTTCCATTTTCACGCCCGCTTTGGTAGTTCCACTTATATCAGCTACGGTTGAATTAGCAGTTTCTGACAGTTTCAGCGTTCCGTTTGCTTTGGCAGTTACGGTCATGGATTCTGTCCCCAATTCGTATTTGGGACCCATTAATCGTTTTCCAAATGCCACACTCACGTAAAAAATATCCGTTCCAGCTATTGCTTTGGCACGGTTTGGGGCAATGAGTTGTAGGCTCGTTACGCCTTTGCCATCTTTCAAGGAAAATTGATTTCCGAAGGCAATATCTTTCATAATATTGCAACTACACGTGGTGGTTGGCGAACTAACATCATACGTTCCTGCATTGCTTCCGCCCGTTATTTTTACGTGCATTTTGGTATTTTGAGCATTGACAAATAATGAATCCAATACGATAAAAGAAAATAAAATGAGTGCTTTTTTCATGATTTTCATTTTGTATTTATTTGATTATTAGTTAATTATAAATTTTTTAGCCATTCTTGGGCAAATGTTCGTGCCGCTTCCGTAGCTGGTTTTCCTGCCCGAAAGGCGGTTTTCCAATCGGCATCTTTGCTTTCATATTCTTCGTTGATGAATACTTTTTTTCCGTATGAGGTAGTTTTTAATTTGGCTTCAAAATCTATGTTTTCGGTAGCGGCTAAAAACTTCTCTAAATCCAATTTAATCAATACTTTTGGGCTCTTTTGTTCTTGCCAAATTTTGTATTTATCTTGGTATTCAGCGAATTTAGTCTTGTATTCTTCGGCTTCCATTTTTGCCATCATTTCATACGTTTCTTGCATTTGCTTTTGGTATTCGGGTGTGTTCATTTGGGCATTCGTTTGTATCTGTATTGCCAAAACTTGTTCCAATTGCTTTTTTATACTTTGGTCTTTTACGGTGGCAATCTGATTTTTTATTTCTGCCAAAGCCTTAACCTGCTCTTTCTTTTGGTCTTCTACTTGTTGCTTTCGTTCAGCAGTTTTTTGTTCGGGTGAATCAGGCTTGGTGGGTTCTTGATTTTTCCACCATTCGGCATAACGGTTTTTGAAATCTTCGGTTTGAACGTAACTCTTTACGAAAACACCCACAGATTGCACGATTGAGGCACGACTGCCAAGGGCAACTTTTTTCACACTGCCTGGATAAGATAAATATCCATTCGTAAGATTGTTGGTAATCAGTTCTTGCATTTGTGATTGGGGGATGCCCAAATCACTAAAAATATCAGCCATTTTGAAAGACAAAAGGCTGATAAAAAGAAAAGAGATAAGAAGTTTTTTCATGGGAAGATAAGTCGTTTTTATTTAAGGAAGTTTTAGATAGTTTGGGGAATCAAATTTTTACAAATTCAACTCTACGATTGTTAGCTTTGCCTTCAAAAGTAGCGTTGTCTCCAATCGGTTTTGTTTCACCGTAGCCTTTGGTTGTCAGGCGGTTAGCCTCAATTCCTAATATAGTAAGTTGAGTTTTCACGGCATCGGCACGGGCTTGAGATAGTTTGAGGTTTGCCGCATCATCACCATCTGAATCTGTATAGCCACCTACTTCCATTTTCAGAGAAGCATTGTCTTTTAAAATCTTGGCAATGGCATTGATTTCACCCATTGATTCGGGTTTTATAGTAGCTTTATTTACATCAAACCTAATGCCATGAGAGATATATTTTCCATCGGTAAAGGCTTGACCAATCGTGTTCATATCGCCTCCTTCGGCAATCTTTACATTTTTAAAAATAAGAGGATTCTCTTGATTTCCGATGCCCCCGAAGAATACTTTTGTAGGCACAGAGGTACTTCTTGGTACATTTACAACCCTAAATTGGTCAATGTATAATTTCATCATCCCGTTTTTGAAGATAAAAGCTACGTGATGCCATTTGTTATCAAAATTCTCACCTACGAGTTCTTCGTGTGTATTGCCAGAAAGTGTTCTTTGGTCATCATCCACATAGAAAGTTAAGGTTGATTCACCTCTGCTTGCTTGCATGGTTATACATTCAGCATTATCTATATTCTGAAACCAAACTTTTAAACCATAGGCTCCTGCGGTTTGGTAATAATCATATTCAAGCGTGAATTCTTTGGGAAGGTAATTTTTTTCTTTCATCAAGGGGAGAACTGTTCCAGCGTTGCCATCGGTAACTTTCATGACTAAATCGTTGTCCATTTTGTTCAGAACAGCTTGCCCATTTGTAATATCCCAATGGCTGGCGAATTCCCCGTCTTTATCATCTTTGAAATTATCTTCAAAAATAATTTTCTGACCAGCCACAAAATCATAGTTTTGATAGGCTTTAATGTCCTGAGAAAAAGTGAGTGATTTAATTCCTAAAAATAGGATAGTAGTAAGTATGTGTACGTTTTTCATGGAATTTGTTAAATTTTATGTTAAATATCTTCGACAAATTTTATGAAAAAGAGATGGATTAATAAATGGGGGATTTTAAGATAGACAAAGTCATTTGTAGTTAATAAGTGGATTTAATTTTCGCTTAGCAATTTTAAAAATATTTCAACGCTATTTTTGTTGATTACAACCTTTTTATTGTGAATCTCGTCTCTTTATTGCTTCGATTTTGGAGAAAAGCCCTAACAGTAGTACAGTTATTTTAGGAAATTTCCGTACTTTGTAAATGATATACTTTCAAAACCATATTCAACACAAAAAATAGTCTGATGCGTAAAAAACTACCTTTCATTTTTCAAAAATTACTAATTTTCCTCTTCTCTATTGTTTTTATTGGAAAAATTTCTGCCCAAAATCAAGAGATAAAATTGCCCATGTTAGAGGGAAAAGTAACCGATTCCAAGACGGGTGAAGTTATCGTTGGGGCATCAATTTCCTTAGATTTTAGAAAATCAGGCATCACTACTGACTCTACGGGAAAATATCAAATCTACCTTCCTACGGGCGAATACATCATAAAAGTGAGTCATGTGGGTTACAAATCTTTTCGCATAAAGTTATTTCTTGATACTGAAAAACACCTTGATGTACAATTAGAAGATGTTTCCAAGACTTTGGAAGAGGTAATTGTATCAAGCCAAGCTACTCGCAAGGATATTCAAACTCCTTCATTGGGCGTAACTATTTTGAGCATAAAAGGCATTAAAAAACTCCCTGCCATGATGGGCGAAGTGGATATTATTCGCTCTTTACAGTCATTACCTGGGGTTTCTTCGGTCGGTGAAGGTTCAAATGGAATTAACGTTAGGGGAGGGGCAATTGACCAAAACCTGATTTATATTGATGATGCTCCCATCTTCAATCCAACCCATCTTTTTGGCTTATTTTCAGTTTTTGCTTCGGATGCTATTCGGGAATTGGAACTCTACAAAGGGGGAGTGCCTTCACGATTCGGCGGAAGAACCGCATCAATATTAGACATCAAAATGGCTGAACCTAATTTGGAGAAATTCAAATTGTCGGGAGGTATCGGATTAGTCTCTAATCGTTTAATGGTAGAAACCCCCATCATCAAAGATAAACTGTCAATTTTGGCGGCAGGACGTTTGTCTTACAATGATTTTTGGTTCAAATTAGTGGGTCCAGATAACATCAAAAATACCCGTGCAAACTTCTATGATTTGGCAACCAAGATTTTTTATCGCCCCAATAAAACTAATACCATATCGCTTTCTACCTACATCAGTAATGATTTTTATCAAGTTGATTCTTTATTTAGTTTGGAAAATGTAGTGGCAAAGCGTACTCAATTTGATTATGGACACACAAATTTTTCGGCTCATTGGAGTCATTATTTCAATACCAGATTGAGTATGGACGTTGTGGGCGTGGTTACCAATTACAAAACTCGCACCTATGCCCCCGATAGCGTAAACCGCATTGATTTAGCTAACCGCATTGACTATAAAAACCTGAAAATCAATTTTGATTATAACCCAACAGACAAACATAAATTCAATTTTGGGGTAACAGGAGTGCGATACGATATTTCTCCTGGCACTTTGAACAAGGATGTGAAATCAAGGGTTTCGACCGTTATTTTGCCCGATGAACAATCGCTGGAATTGGCTGGCTACGTGGATGATGAATATAAAGTCAATGACCGATTCACCGTTCAAGTGGGATTACGCTATGCTCAATATTTTAGTTATGGACCTTATTCAGTACGCAAATATGCCGAAGGATTACCCCCAACCACCAATTCATTAATCGGAACGGAAGAAATTGCGAGCGGGGCTGTCGAAAAAAGTTACGGTGGTTTTGAGCCACGTATCGCCATGAAATATTCATTTGGTGAAAATACTTCGCTCAAATTCGGCTATAACCGAATGCAACAATTTATTCAATTGCTTTCTAATAATACAACACCACTTCCAACGGCTCGCTGGAAAACGGCTGACTCATTCATCAAACCCCAAATTAGCGATTTTGCCTCCTTAGGTTTTTTCAGAAATATCAATGAAAATATCTTTGAATTCTCTGCCGAAGCCTATTATCGGGATACAAGAAATGTCTTAGATTATATTTCAGGAGCAAACCTTCAATTGAATAAAGCCATTGAAACACAAGTAGTTAGTGGTATTTCAAAGGCGTATGGTTTAGAATTGATGATGACCAAAAAGCGGGGAGAATTGAATGGTTGGGTAAGTTATACCTACGCCCGTTCATTGCAACAAGTAAAGGGTGATTTCCCAGAATTGCAGCAAATTGCGTCAGGGAATTGGTATCCATCCAATTATGATAAACCCCATACATTCAACGCTATGATAAATATTCAACCTACTATTCACCATAGTTTTGCGTTTACTTTTGCGTACAATACGGGTCGTCCGTTTTCATCACCCTCGGGTTTATTTCAATTGGATAACAAAAGATACCCCGTTTACGAAACCCGTAATAATGACCGAATTTCGGATTATCACCGCTTAGATTTCTCTTGGACAATATCCAACCCCAGTATGAAAGTGAAGCGATGGGAGGGAAGTTGGACGTTTACGGTTTACAATATTTATGGAAGAAAAAATGCGTATTCAGTTTTCTTCAAACCAAGTGCAGGCGGCATTAAGGCTTATGAACTAAGTGTTTTCGGAGCTCCATTTGTTTCATTGACATATAATTTTAAATTTTTATAGCCTCACAGCTTATCCTTT
The DNA here is from genome assembly GCA_031423975.1 of Cytophagales bacterium. Lineage (GTDB taxonomy): Bacteria > Bacteroidota > Bacteroidia > Cytophagales > Spirosomataceae > Arcicella. The sequence continues at coordinate 13,973 of JANPGQ010000461.1, forward strand.
AGATACATGAAAACTAAATTTCTTTTATATATAATTTGCCTTTTTCTATTGACCAACTCTTGCATCACGCCCATTACAAATTTTGAGCAAGTGTCATCCAAGAGCTTTTTAACCATTGAGTCCTCTATCAGTGATGAACCTGGGCAACAACGAACTCGTTTGTATATGTCTGCCGATAAATTGGTTGGTAGTTATTTTACCCCAATCACCAAAGCCAAAGTTTATATTACAGACGAAAAGGGCATTAGGGAAGATTTAACCGAACAAAGCACCAAAGGAACTTATCTCACTTCGGCAAAATTTGCGGGTAGAGTTGGAGGGACATATACCCTAAATATAGAAACCAGCGATGGGAAAAAGTATCAATCAACTGCCGAAACGATGAAACCTGTTCCTGAAATTGAAAATGTGATTACGCAATTTCAAGTATTGGATAATTATGCCAAAGGAGATTCCAGACGTGGAGGATTCAATGTTTACGTTGATTTACAAGACCCCGCCACCCAAGGCGATAATTATCAGTGGTATTGGAAACACTATCAAAGAGCCAGTATTTGTGAAACCTGCGTGGGTGGGACTTATAACTTTTTTTCAAATGCTTGCGTTTATCCAAGAATACCGACCGACCAAATATGGAATTATTTATGTGATGGCGACTGTTGGGATATAACATTTGCAACCGATTTGAATATATTTTCAGATACGTATTTGAATGGGCAAAAAATCACTGGAAAACAAGTTGCCAGAATTCCTTTTGATGGTATCTCAAAGTATTATTTGCAGTTTGAGCAACGTGCCATTACTCGTAATTCTTATAATTATTATCAAGGTCTGTCCGCCCAAACGCAAAATAACGGGACATTATTTGATATACCCGCCGAGACTCGTTTCAGCTTTAACGTAAAGTCTTTAACCACGCCCGATGAAAAAATATTGGGAATTTTTGATGTGTATTCAGTCAGAAAAAAGATTTTTTACATTAATAGAAGCGTAGGAGTACCATCTGGCGAAACACCCACTTCAACTTCAATCCCAGGAGATGTTTTCAGTTGCCCTCCTGGCGGAGCAGCTCCAAATTGCAAAGACAAAGTTCAATGTGCAGAGGGATTATTTCGCACTCCTTTCAAACCAACGGGCTGGAAGGATTAGTACAAAAACAAATAAGGGTTAAGAAAAGTTATTTTGAATAGTATTCAAATTTTTATCCTTTAATTCAATGAAAATTAAACATTGGATATATTGTGTTTCGTTTTTTATGATTGTGCTTTCGTGCATTAGTCCTATTGATAATTTTGAACAAATTACAGTAAGACAATTTTTGACCATTGATGCAGCTTTAACAGACCAAGCAGTTGCTCATAAGGTGCAACTAACTTACTCTGTGGGTGATTTTAATGGCAATAGTTATTTCGCCCCAGTAACCAAAGCGAAGGTTTTATCTCGGATGAATTGAACAATAGAGAAGACTTTATTGAGCAAATTGGGAAGGAAGTAGAAGGTAATTATTTGAGCTCTTCAAAATTTAAAGGTAGAGTGGGAGGAACTTATACCCTCAATATTGAAACTGAAGAGGGAAAAAAATATCAATCTTTGCCCGAAACGATGAAAGCCGTTCCAGAAATTGAAAATTTAATAACTCGCTTTGAAATCAATGATAACTATGACCGAGACGACCCTAGGCGGGCGGGTTTCAATGTTTATGTTGATTTTCAAGATTCGCCCACCAAAGGTGATAATTATCAATGGAATTGGAAACACTACGAAAAAGATTCCATCTGTAAAACTTGTTACGCAGGAAGTTACGACTTTAAATTGAAAAGATGTGTTGATGCGACAGGAGGGGTTATTCTAAGAACGCTTAATTACATTTGCGATGGAAATTGTTGGGGAATTTCATTTTCAAATGATATAAATATTCTTTCAGATACTTATTTGAATGGTCAGAGAATAACGGGCAGACAGGTTGTTAGAATACCTTTTAGCGATTATACGCCTTATTATTTGCAATTAGAACAACGAGCCATTAATCTAAATTCTTATAATTATCATCAAAGCCTTGCCGTTCAAACACAGAGTAACGGAACGCTGTTTGACGTACCAGCCGAAACAAAATTTAGCTATAATATAAAATCTATTTCAAATCCAGTAGAAAAGATTTTGGGAATATTTAATGTCTATTCTGTTCGGAAGAAAATATTTTATATCAATCGCCGTGAAGGCGTTCCCAAAGGTGAATTGCCTGTTTATCCTATTCTTGATGGCGAGGTGGTAAGGTGTCTTCCACCTAATCCTTGTCCCGTGCCTTGCATTGAAAGTGCAAATCGAACAAAAATAAAACCCGAAGGTTGGAGAGAATAGTGTTATTTTTGTGAAAATTATATTCAAATCTTATTCAGCTAAATTGAATTTCTTTATCTTAAATGGAGACAGTTTAGTATTTATTGAAAATGCAAAAAGTATTATTTATTGACCGTGACGGTACGATTATCATTGAACCACCCACCGATTTTCAAGTTGATTCTTTGGAAAAACTATCTTTCCTGCCCAAAGCCATTTCAAATCTCAGAAAAATTGCCGAAGAGTCTGATTTTGAATTAGTTATGGTTACCAATCAAGATGGATTAGGAACAGATTCTTTTCCAGAAGAGACGTTTTGGTTACCCCAAAACAAGATGATGGAAATTTTGGAAGGGGAAAATATCCACTTTGTCGATATTCACATCGACCGTACTTTTGAATACGAAAACGCTCCAACTCGCAAGCCACGAACTGGCTTATTAGAAAAATATTTTGATGCTGAGAAATACGATTTAAAAAACTCATTCGTCTTAGGCGACCGTTTGACAGACGTGCAATTAGCCATAAATTTAGGAGCAAAAGCTATCTATTTGGGCGAAAAAACTTTTGAAAACCCAGCCCAAGAAGAGGCAACTGTCTTACAATCAAGTGATTGGGATGAAATTTATCAGTTTCTGAGATTGCCCGAAAGAAAAGCATCAGTTGAGAGAATTACGAAGGAAACCAAAATTTGGATTGACCTAAATTTAGATGGAAAAGGCAAGTCAAAAATTGAGACAGGCTTAGGTTTTTTCGACCATATGCTCGACCAATTAGCCAAACATTCAGGAGCAGATTTGACCGTAAAAGTAGAAGGCGACCTCCACATAGACGAACACCACACCATCGAAGATACGGCTCTGGCACTCGGAGAGGCATATTTGAAGGCATTGGGCGATAAAAAAGGAATTGCACGTTACGGTTTTCAATTATTACCGATGGACGAAGCCTTGGTACACGCTGCCATAGATTTTTCGGGTAGAAATTGGATGGTTTGGGATGC
>JANPGQ010000462.1:0-11294 GCA_031423975.1 Cytophagales bacterium
GCCACCCTATAAAAACTACTTATTTGTCCCCTTCAAAGACCAAACGAATGGTACAGAAACTTACGGAGGTGGGCGATATTTAGACTTGCAAACAACTGATATTCAGGGAGATACTTTGATTTTAGATTTTAATAAAGCCTACAATCCATACTGTGCATTTAGTAGTGGGTACAGTTGCCCAATTCCTCCCCAAGCTAACCATTTAAAGATTGGCATTGAGGCGGGAGAAAAGATTTTTAAGAAAGAACATTAAATTAATCAAGCAAAAATAAAAATACCGTGAGCAAAAAAGTAGTATTAATCATCTTGGATGGTTGGGGAATTGCCCAAAAAGGATATGAAGACCGTTCGGCTATTATTGCCGCCAAAACGCCTTTCTATGATTCTATTTTGGCGAATAATCCTAACAGTACCCTCATCACTTTTGGACCAGAAGTAGGTTTGCCCGAAGGACAATTTGGTAACTCTGAGGTAGGACACATGAACCTTGGGGCGGGGCGTACTATCAGACAAAGTTTGGTGCGTTTGAATGAATCTATCGAAACCGATATGCTTCGTCATGAACCCGTTTTGGTGGATGCCATCAAATATGCCAAAGAAAATAATAAGCCTTTTCATTTGATGGGTTTAGTGTCAGACGGTGGTGTTCACGCACACATCAATCACGTAAAGGCACTTTGTAATGTACTAAAAGACAGTGGGTTAACGGAGGTTTATATCCATGCTTTTACGGATGGACGTGATACAGACCCAAAATCTGGCGTTGGATATATTACTGATTTGCAATCTTTTTTAAGAACATCAGTCGGTAAAATTGCCAGCATCACGGGGCGTTATTACGCCATGGACAGAGATAATCGTTGGGAGAGAATCGAGGAGGCGTATGACGTAATGGTGAAAGGCGAAGGTGTAGCAGTTTGTGCAGAGGGCATCGTGGCATTAATGCAAGAATCTTACGCAGCGGGTGTTACAGACGAGTTTATCAAGTCAATTGTGGTTACTAAAAACGATAAGCCTATCGGCAGTATTCAAGAAGGCGATGTGGTGCTTTGTTTCAATTACCGCACCGACCGTCCACAGGAAATCACGAAGGCATTGACCCAAGAAGATTTCCCTGAAAATGGCATGAAGAAATTGGATATTCGTTATCTGACGATGACTAATTACAACAAATCATTCACAAACGTAAACGTCATTTTTGATGATAGTAATTTGCCTTCAACCTTGGGTGAAGTCATTGCCAATGCAGGTAAAAAACAAATCAGAATTGCAGAAACTGAGAAATTTCCACACGTAACATTCTTCTTTTCAGGTGGACGTAATGAATTATTTGAAGGAGAAAGTCGGCTATTATCCAATTCTCCAAAAGTAGCAACCTACGATTTACAACCAGAAATGTCGGTGTATGATGTAAGAGATTCGTTATTGCCAGCCCTAAGAAATTCAGAAGCCGATTTTGTATGTTTGAACTTTGCGAACCCTGACATGGTTGGTCATACGGGTGATTTTCAGGCAGTTATAAAGGCTTGTGAGGCAGTTGATGAGTCTTTGGGAGAAGTAGTAACGGCAGCTATTGGAAGCGATTATTCAGTAATTGTTTTAGCTGACCACGGAAATGCCGACTATATGATTAACGATGATGGAACGCCCAATACCCAACACAGCCTAAATCTTGTGCCATGTATTTTGATTGACAAAGACCATAAATCCATTAAAAATGGAAAATTAGGAGACATCGCTCCAACGATTTTAGCACTGATGGGCATAGAAAAACCTGCGATTATGACTGGGTTTAATTTGATTGGTTAGTTATTGGTTATCAGCAAAAAAATCCTTCAATTATTGAAATTGAAGGATTTTTTTATAAATAAAGATGTTTGTTATTAACTGATAACCAGTAACTATTAACCAAGTAGTATCACTGAACTGGAATAATCAATTTCTCCCCCCGTTCAGCCATATCTTTGGTCTTTTTATTGGCATCCATCAAAGCCTGTTTACTGATACCATATTTTTTAGCCACCACTCGCAACACATCACCAGCGCCAACAATATGAATGGCTTGAATTTTAACATTCAGTTTTGTTACACCTACTTTTATACCGCTTGGGTCGAGACCAGGATTGAGAGCTTGCAAAACAGATTTGCTCAAATGATAACGATTGGCAATACCGTAAAAAGTCTCTCCCGATTGTACAGTATGAGAAATTGTTTCACCACCAGTAGGAATTGTTGCTTTTTCTTCTTTTTTCTCCTCTTTTTTGGGTTCTTCTTTGGCTTTCTCTTTCTCTACTTCTTTCGGTTTTTCAACAGATTTTTTCTCATCTTTTGCCACATCGTCTTTGCCAGTTTCTTCCAAAGGTGCAGGTACAACTACGGCATCCGCTCCATTGTCGTTAGACATAGCTACTGAATTGGGGCGTTTGCTAACCAATTCTTCCGACACAGTAGCATCATTTTTCATTGATTGATAGCCTGCATACAACAGTGCTGCCACCACCGCAATCAATACATATAAAGTAATGGTCGGAATTTTTGAACTTTCTTCGGCGGGCTGAGGATTACGATAGTCTTCCATGATTTTTGTAAGGTTAGTAAGGGAAATAAATATGAGATATGAATTATGAAATTTAAGAAGCTAAAATCCTAACATTACAAAAAACATATCTTTTTTTAATTGATTAACAGAAAACTTTAAAAAGAGAAATAGCTATTTTAGATGAAATTATCTACCGTTTCTATCTCATAATTCATAACTCATATTTTTTTCAACTCCACCACCATTTCATCCACTTTTGCACTTAATTCTACTTTATAGTTTTGCAATTTAATAGCAATTTCCTGATTTTCAATGCCTAACATCTGAATTGCTAAAATTCCAGCGTTTTTTGCCCCATTCAAGGCTACCGTAGCCACAGGAACACCCGAAGGCATCTGTAAAATTGACAAAACCGAATCCCATCCATCAATTGAATTAGAGGATTTCACGGGTACGCCAATGACGGGTAAAGTAGTTACCGAAGCCACCATTCCAGGCAAATGTGCTGCGCCACCTGCACCCGCAATAATGACTTTCACGCCACGCTCACGAGCCGTTTGGGCATATTCTACCATTTTTAAGGGAGTACGATGAGCCGACACGATGTCGATTTCATAAGCAACACCAAAGTATTTACAAATTTCTACGGCTTCTTCCATAACTTTCAAGTCTGAAATACTGCCCATTATTATTCCTATCATTAATTATTATTTTGTTTTAAGTGATTGAATCAGCGTGATTAATATTGGAATAACACCTATACACAAAGCAAAAGGCAAAAACCAAAACCCAGGTCCATCTGTAATGCCAACAATTGTCAGATAAGTCATTAGAATTATTATCGTGAAAATGATTAGCATAGCTAATTGCAGAACCCGAATCGTTCTGATGGCTAATTCATATTGTCTTTCAGCATTTTCTTTTGTAATGGTTACGGCATAATTAAATAAATTTGGAAATTTTACCAATTGTTTCGTGGTAAAATAAATCACACTTCCAATAAGCGGTAATACAAAAATTACAAGTTTATCACTAAAACCATCTGGTTTCCCAGAAGCGTTGAAATGACTTGGAATAATATTTGGAGATTTTAAATAAACAAAAACGGCAAGGCAAAACATTGCAACCAAAATAATTGTGTTTAGTAGCTCCAGTGATTTATCAAGTTTCGATAATTTGATTTGAATTTTAGGTCTTGTTTCCATTTTTTGAGTAATTTTATTAGTAGAAAATCCATTTTATTCAATCGTAAATACACCAATTACGCCACCACTTTCAAAGTCTCTTTCACTTGTTGAACCTTCACTTTCAAACGCTCCAAATCCTCATCAACCACCGTAATATGCCCCATTTTACGAAATGGTTTCGTGATTTTCTTTCCGTATAAAAATGGATAAACGCCTGATATTGAAAGACTTTCGTTCATACCTACGTATTTGGCTTCGCCCGTATAGCCATCTTCCCCCAAAAGATTGACCATTGCGGCTTTTGAGTGTGCCGAAGTATCGCCCAAAGGCAAACCCAAAACCGCCCGAAGGTGTTGCTCAAACTGTGAAGTATGATTGGCTCTGATGGTATGATGTCCGCTGTTGTGCGTTCTTGGAGCTACTTCATTTATCAAAATCTGACCATCTTTTGTCAAAAATAATTCAACTGCCAAAAGTCCAACAATGCCCAATTTTTCAGCCGTTTCAATGGCAATTGCTTTGGCTTTTTCGTGAATAGATTCTGACACATCGGCGGGGGCAAAAAGATACTCTACCAAATTATGGACAGGATGAAAAACACATTCCACCGTTGGGAAAGTCTTGATTTCTCCTTGTTCGTTTCGGGCTACGATAACCGCAATTTCTTTATCAAAATCAATGGCTTTTTCTAATAAACTTGGTGCTGTAAATGCCAATGACAAATCAGCCTCTGAACTCAATTTTTGTACGCCACGACCATCATAACCACCTTTACCTAATTTGTTGAAAGCTGGCAAAAAGTCCAAATGTTGAGCGATTTCCTCGACTGAATCCGTCAGAATAAAATCGGACGTTGGTAAATTATTATCCAAATAAAACTGTTTTTGAATCCTTTTATCTTGAATAATTTCCAAAACTTCAGGTTGAGGAAACACTTTTTTTCCTTCCGATTGGAGTTTTTTGAGAGCTTCGAGATTAACATTTTCAATTTCAATGGTAATCACCTCACAATCTTGTCCGAATTGATAAACCGTCTCAAAATCTTGAAAAGAACCCACCACAAATTCAGGAGCAATTTTCGCACAAGGAGCATCCGCATCGGGGTCAAGAATTTTGACATAAATATCTAAATCTATGGCAGCTTGGAGCAACATTTTGCCCAACTGTCCACCACCTAATAAGCCTAATTTTTGCATTTTTTATAGTTGTCAGCCCATCGGCTATCAGCTATCGGCTATCAGATTTTATGATGTTAAAAAGTTGAGAGCCGATAGCTGAGAGTCGATAGCTTATATTTATTTGCCCAAAATTACGCTGAATTCTCTAAACCTTCTTAAATTTGTAGCATAGAATTAATCAGCGAGTTAAAAATCGCTTTATGTATAAGATGAAAAAATCAGTAGATATGCGTTTTGTGGTAATTTCAGGAATGATTTTATTGGCAGCTATTAGCCGTTTTTTGCCAATTGCGATGCCTTCAATGGCTAATTTTTCACCAGTGGGTGCAATGGCATTGTTTGGAGGAGCTTATTTTGCAAAAAAACAATGGGCTTTTATCATCCCAATGATTGCACTTTGGCTATCCAACTTAGTGTTGAATAATGTTTTTTACACAAAATGGTATCCAACATTCTCATTCGGTTTCGAGACTGCCGTTTTCGTAAGTTTTGCCTTAGTGGTAGGTGTAGGTATCATCTTTTTAAAGAAAGTAAATTTAACGAATCTGCTCACTGCCAATGTATTAGGAACAGTAGGATTCTTCTTAATTTCTAACTTTTTTGTGTGGATGAGTGGCAAAATGTACAGCCAAGATTTCAATGGTTTGATAACTTGTTACACGATGGCATTACCATTTTTGAAAAATACTTTATTGAGTAATTTAATATTCTCGGCAATCATGTTTGGAGCGTTTGAATATGCACAGCGAGAGGTGAAGGCTCTGCAATTGGCGTAAATGCTAAAATAAAATCCATAAAAAAAACAGCGTAGAAACACTTCTACGCTGTTTTTTATAGAAAATCGTTTGAAAATTAATTTCTTCCCTTGTAGTTAGGTTTTTCGATACTGGTGCTGCCGTAGGCTGGGCAATTATTTTTTCTTGCACATGATGCCAACGATATTACAGCTAATAATCCAAAAATGATAGTTGCTTTTTTCATGATTCAGTCTTTTTTGTGGGTTGTGTAAGGTTATTACACAACAAAATTACGAAAAATCTTGCCAAATATTGTTCTGCAAGTAATTAATTTTCAGTTGATTAGACTAAATCCCATTTCTCCTTTCCTCCAAACTCCCTTTTTCCCAAACTACTGTTTACTGTTCCACCAAAGCCATACTCTCTGCCAATTCCATATCTTCCTGACTCAGTACCAATGGTTTTGCTTCGGTTTCTTTGGCTTTGTCGCCGTAACCCAAAATGGTCATCATGCTGTCTTGTTCTTGTTCTTCGGCAAAAAGTCGGGTCGTGATTGTACCATCTTCCAACCTATCCACAATCACATGTTTTGGAGCTGGAATCAAGCAATGTTGAATGCCTCCGTAACCTCCTAAAGACTCCTGATACGCCCCAGTGTGGAAGAAACCTACAAATTGGCGGTCTTGACCTTCTTCGTAAATGGGCAAATATAAATCTGAACTGTGGGCTTCGGTATTATAAAAATCCATCGAATCACAAGTCAATCCACCTAAATTTACTTTCTGATAAGGGAAATTCCAGTTATTGACTGGCATCATAATATATTTTTGATTCATTCCCCACGAATCTGGCAATTGCGTAATGAAAGAACCATCAATCATGTACCACAACTCCTTGTCATTCTGTAATTTTTGGTCAATAATTTCGTACAAAACCGCCCCACTTTCACCCACGGTGTAAGACCCAAACTCAGTGAAAAGATTTGGCACTGGTACGTTAGATTTATTGCAAATCCAAGAGATGGATTCCACAATTTCCTCAATCATCGCCTGATAATCGTAATTGAATTGAAGCGAAGTCTGAATCGGTAGCCCACCGCCCAAATCAATAGAATCGAGCTCGGGACAAACCTTTTTCATCTCGCAATATTTGTAAATAAAACGACTCAATTCCGACCAATAATAAGCACTATCTTTAATGCCCGTATTGATAAAGAAATGTAACATTTTTAATTTATACTTACTGCTTCCTTCAATCTTATTCTTGTACAATTCCATGACATCAGAATATCTCAATCCGAGTCTGGAAGTATAAAAAGCAAAGTCGGGTTCTTCGTCCGTAGCAATTCTAATACCCAAATTTACTGTTTCAGCCGTTACTGATTTATCATAAAAATCAATCTCTTTGAGATTATCAAGAATCGGAATACAATTGAATCCATCGTTGATTAACTCGCTGATATACTGCGTATAAAGGGGTAATTTATAGCCATTAGAAAGAATAAAAGTTGATTTAGAAATCTTACCCTGCGAATATAAATCACGGATAATAGAAATATCAAAAGCCGATGACGTTTCGAGGTGAACGTTGTGGCTCAATACTTCTTCAACAATAAACTTGAAATGAGAAGATTTTGTACAATAACAATACGTGTAATTTCCCTTATAATTGTACTTTTTAATGGCATTCTTGAAGAGCCTCTTCGAGCTTTCTATATGCTCGCCTATCTTGGGCAGATAAGTGAGTTTAAGGGGCGTGCCATACTGTTTAATAATATCCATCAAAGGTACATTATTGAACAAAAGTTCATTATCATGGTCAATATTGAATTCGAGTGTTGGGAATTCAATGGTCTGGTCAATTAGGTCAATATAGTTTTTCATCCTAAGCTAAAAAGCATAAATGCGGAGTTTTAGTGAAAAAAATACAAAAAAGTAGGCACATACTACCAACAAAAAGCGTGCAAAAGTGCAATAAAAGTTCGACCTTTGCAAGTAAACAAATTGGATTTAATAATTTATTTAACGTTTGGTTTGAGAAATTAGTTTACCCTTACCAATTAGTACGTTTCAATTTCAAAATGCACAAAATTCATTTCATTGCCATTGGGGGTGCTGCCATGCACAATTTAGCCATTGATTTACATAATAATAACTTTAAAATCACGGGTTCCGACGATGAGATTTATGAGCCTTCTCGGACTTTATTGGCTGAGAAAGGTTTACTTCCTGCTGAAATGGGCTGGTTTTCCGAAAAAATTACGAATGATTTAGATTGCGTAATACTCGGAATGCACGCCCGTGTGGATAATCCAGAACTCTTGAAAGCTCAAGAATTAGGCATCAAAATTTACTCATATCCCGAGTTTATTTATTCGCAAAGCCTTCATAAACAACGAGTTGTGATTGCGGGAAGTCATGGCAAAACTTCTATTACATCCATGATTCTGCACGTTTTGAAGTTTCATAACCGTAAATTTGATTACATGGTTGGGGCAAGGATTGAAGGTTTCGACACCATGGCAAAACTTTCGGATGCCCCAGTTATCGTCATTGAAGGTGATGAATATTTGTCGTCTCCGATTGACCGTCAACCCAAATTTTTGCATTATCATCCCCACGTATTGCTGATGTCGGGCATTGCTTGGGACCATGTGAATGTCTATCCAGATTTTAATGATTACGTTCATCAATTTGAATTAGTGGCAGACGAACTGGAAAAAGCAAGTAGTTTTATTTTTGACGAAACCGACCAATTGGTCAATAAAATAGGCTCAATTGAGCGTGATGGCGTGAAACGCTTTCCGTATCAGGCATTGCCAAGCAGAGTGCGAGATGGTAAAACCTTACTGATTTTACCCACTAAAAAAGATTTAGAAATCAGTATTTTTGGCGAACATAATCTTAAAAATCTGAACGGAGCGAGATTAGTTTTATCGCAAATCGGGATTGATGATGAAGAATTTTACGCTGCCATTCCATCATTTAAAGGAGCAGCAAAACGCTTGGAATTGGTTGGCAAAAATGAGAATACGGTGATTTATAAGGATTTTGCCCACGCTCCATCCAAAGTAGAGGCGACAACGAAAGCGGTAAAAGCCCAATTCCCAGACCGTCAATTGGTGGCTTGTTTAGAGTTACATACGTTCAGTAGTTTGAATAAAGATTTCTTAGGAGAATACGCCAATAAACTAAATGCAGCCGATGTTCCAGTCGTTTATTATAGTCCTAAAACCTTGGAACACAAGAAATTACCTGCCATAACGCCCGAAGATATTAAAGTACATTTCAATAATCCCAATCTTCATGTTTTCACGGATAATGATTCGCTGAAAGATTTTCTTCTCGCCCAACGATGGCGTAGCTCAAACTTACTGATGATGTCGTCAGGGACTTTTAATGGTCTGGATTTTAACGAGTTAGCTAAATTAATTTTAAAATAAAACGAACTTTATAGTTCGTTAAAAAATACTCCGATGCAGAAGCATCGGGTTACAAAAACCATGAACAGAATTAAACAACTTTTCCAAGAGAAAAACAACAATATCCTTAACGTTTATTTCACCGCAGGATTCCCAAAAATTAATGATACAGTCTTGATTTTTAAAGGCTTTACAAGAAGGCGGAGCAGATTTAGTAGAAATCGGAATGCCCTATTCTGACCCTGTGGCGGATGGCGAAACCATTCAACAATCTAACCAAGTAGCTTTGGATGCGGGGATGTCCGTAAAATTACTTTTTGAACAACTTTCGGGTATTCGTGAGGCAGGTATTACTGTTCCGATTTTATTGATGGGGTATATCAATCCTGTCCTACAATTTGGGGTAGAAAATTTTTGTCAGAAATGCCAAGAAGTGGGCGTGGATGGACTAATTTTGCCCGATATGCCAATCAGTGTTTACGAAGACGAATACAAAGCAATTTTTGATAGATATGGCATTCTGAATACTTTCTTGATTACGCCACAAACGACGGAAAGTAGAATCAGACACATTGATGAAATCTCGGATGGGTTTATTTACATGGTTTCATCTGCCAGTACAACGGGGGCAAAAACAGGCATTTCAAACGACCAAGAAGTTTATTTTGAGCGAGTAAATGCCATGAATCTAAAAAATCCAAGATTGATTGGTTTTGGAATTTCGGATAATGAAACCTTCAAAAAAGCCTCTTCACACGCCGCAGGAGCAATTATTGGCAGTGCCTTTATTAAATTGTTGGGAACTTCTGAGGATTTGGAAGGAGACATTAAGGCGTTTGTCAATATCGTTAAAAATGGGTAAAATATTAACATAAATTGATAAAAAAATAAGCCTTCGCAAATCTGCGAAGGCTTATTTTTTACCCGAATATCGACATTCGAAAAACGAACATCGAAAATTTATTTACTTCTAAAAAATATCTGTAAAGGCACGCCCGTGAAGTCAAAATGTTCACGCAATTGGTTTTCCAAATATCGCTCATAACTCTCACGGATGTATTGTGGAAGGTTACAGAACATTACAAAAGATGGCGATTTGGTTGGCAATTGGGTCATATATTTGATTCTAATATACTTTCCTTTCCATGCGGGCGGCGGATAATTCTCAATCACCTTCAACATTACATCGTTTAGTTTTGAAGTCGGAATTTTCTTAGTTTTGTTTTCATAAACTTCCAAAATCTTTTCTACCGACTGAAAAATACGTTGTTTTTCTTTTACCGAAGTAAAAATAATGGGCATATAATTTAAAGGTGCCATTCTCGCACGAATTGCATCTTCCAAATTCTTAGAAGTCATGGCATCTTTTTCTACCAAATCCCACTTATTAATCATCAATACAATTCCTTTTTTTGCACGGTCAGCCATCGAAACAATGTTCATATCCTGGGCTTGCAGACCAGTCTGAACGTCAATTGTAGTGGCATCAATCAAGATTACCGCAATATCACATTCTTCCATGGCTTTGATAGACCGCAAAATTGAATAATACTCAATGTTATCATCAATCTTGGCTTTTCTACGAATTCCAGCGGTATCGGTAATGATAAAATCCTTCCCAAAAAGCGTGTAATGGTTGTCGATGGCATCACGAGTTGTACCAGCAATATCCGTTACGATACTTCTTTCTTTACCTAACAACGCATTCAAAAACGAAGATTTTCCTACGTTAGGCTTACCCAAAATGGCAATTTTTGGAATACCTAAATTCGGATTTTCAATGCCTTCTTCTGGAAAATGACTTACTACGGCATCCAATAAATCTCCCGTACCCGAACCACTTTCAGCCGCAATAGCGAATGGGTCGCCCATACCTAATTCATAAAATTCAACTGATTCCATGCCTTTTTCGTAGGTATCAGCCTTGTTTGCCACGATATAAACGGGCTTTTTTGAACGGCGTAACACCTTGGCGAAATCTTTGTCAAAATCGGTTACTCCCGTTGAACAATCCACTACAAAGAGACAAACGGCAGCCTCTTCAATAGCCATTTCTACTTGTTCACGAATAGCACCCTCGAAGGTATCATCCGAACCCGTTACATACCCGCCCGTATCAATGACGGTGAAATGTTTTCCAATCCACTGACCATATCCGTAGTGGCGGTCACGGGTTACGCCCGAGACATTATCCATAATTGCCTTTCGCTGTTCGATAAGGCGATTAAAAAG
>JANPGQ010000463.1:0-8254 GCA_031423975.1 Cytophagales bacterium
TTTGGCTGGTTACGATAAAACTGCTACGCCCCTCACCAACGCCCTCCAAGCGGAAGGTGTCCCTGTCCATTTTAGCGATGACATTTCATTAATTCCTGCGGAATTTTTGGCAAATCCTGCTGAAACTTTAATTGTCTATACACCAGCCATTCCCAAATACCATCAGGAGTTTAACTATTTGAAAGATAATGGTTTTACTTTGATGAAACGCTCGCAAGTGTTGGGTTTATTAACGCAAAATTTCTTCACTATTGCTGTGTCAGGTACGCATGGCAAAACGACTACCTCTTCGATGGTAGCTCATATTTTGAAGAATGCAGGCAAAAACGTAACGGCATTTTTGGGTGGAATTACCCAAAATTATGGTACAAATTTCTTGATAAATGAAGGCACAAAAAACGTAATTTGTGTGGTCGAAGCCGATGAATTTGACCGTTCTTTTCTGACGCTTTTCCCAGATTTGACCATCGTAACTTCTACCGATGCCGACCATTTAGACATTTACGGAGACCACGCAAAACTCTTAGAATCTTTTCAATTATTTGTTTCGCAGATAAAAGATGGCGGCAGACTTTACCAATATGAAGGCATTGATTTGCAGGATTTTACTCATAATCCAAGCCAAGTTTTTGGGCTGTATAATGGAGATTTCAGAACAGAAAACCTGAGAATTGAAAATGCTGAAATGATTTTTGATGTGGTTTATCCCGATGGAAAGTTGACGGATTGTAGTCTTCTTACTCCTGGGTTTCATAACGTTACGAATGCCCTTGCAGCGGCGGCGGTGTGCTTGAAAGTAGGAGTATCATCTGAGGCGGTACGTGATGGAATATGTAGCTTCAAAGGCGTGAAAAGGCGTTTTGAGTATCATATTCGCTCTGAAAAAGTGGTTTATATTGACGATTATGCCCATCACCCAACCGAAATTGAAGCCTTTTTATCTTCGGTAAAGGCATTATATCCAAGCCGTAAATTGACAGTTGTTTTCCAACCTCATTTATTCTCTCGGACGAAGGATTTTCAGGAAGGTTTTGCCAAAAGTTTAGAATTGGCAGACGACTTGATTCTCTTGGATATTTACCCAGCCCGTGAACTCCCGATGGAAGGCGTAACATCGAGTATTATTTTTGATAAAATTGCTATTGATTCAAAAGTCCTTTGTACCAAAGCGGAGGTTTTGGATTTACTGAAAACTAAACAACCCGAATTATTGGTAACGGTTGGTGCGGGCGATATTGATACGCTCATTTCAGTTATCAGTAAACAGTTATCAGTAAATAGTTGATAAGCGAGAACTTCCCGAAAGTTTTTAATTTAATATCTTATATTTCATATCTCATATTTACAAAAAATGAATACCCCACAAAAAGAACCTTTTATTCACCACGTTTATTTTTGGTTGAAGAATACTGACAGCTTGGAAGACCGAGCAAAATTGATTGACGGATTGAAGGCACTTGCCGAAGTTCCTGAAATTCAACATCACTACATTGGTACGCCAGCCTCCACTAATCGTGGGGTTATTGATACTACTTATGCCGTTTCTTGGCTTTGTTTTTTCGAGAATTTGGAAGAACAACAAGTCTATCAAGTCCACCCAATTCACTTAAAATTTGTGGATGATTGCTCGCACCTTTGGGAGAAAGTAATTGTCTATGATTCGGTGGATGCGAAGAGCTAAAACAATACAAATCATATTTTCAGCGGAAAAGCCCTAAATCACTTGGTTTAGGGCTTTTTTATGAAAGGTTTAAATTTTATTATTATCTTACGATATAAATCTAAACACATCCAAAATGAAGGTCTTAGTCGTTGACGATGAAAAAGATGTTCAAACCCTCTTTGAACAACGTTTCCGTAAAGAAATACGAGGCGGCGAATTTGAATTGGTCTTTGCATTTTCGGGCGAAGAAGCCCTCAATTTCATGAAAATCCATGAACATGAAGCCATTTTAATCCTTTCCGATATCAATATGCCAGGCATGAGTGGGCTGGAATTATTGAAAAACATTAAAGAAAAATACGAAACTCCGCCCCCCGTTATGATGATGATTACGGCGTATGGCGATAACGTAAATTACCAAAATGCTCTCCGCTTGGGAGCTGATGATTTTTTGACAAAACCCCTTGATTTTACTTCATTAAAAGACAAACTAAAAACCCTAATGGCATGATAAAAATATTAGTTGCCGATGATGAGCCCGATTTCGAAATCCTAATCCGTCAAAAGTTTCGTCAAAAAATAAGGGAACGCCAATATGAATTTGTATTTGCCAATAATGGCAAGGATGCACTTGAAAAAATACAGATAAACCCAGACATTTCGTTGGTTTTGAGCGATATTAATATGCCCGAAATGGACGGACTGACCTTACTTACGCACTTGGGCGAAAGTAGTCCACTTTTACAAACCGTGATGGTTTCAGCTTATGGTGATATGACCAATATCCGCACTGCTATGAACCGTGGAGCTTATGATTTTGTAACCAAACCAGTCAATTTTGAGGATTTGGAATTGACTATTGAAAAGACCATTCGCCATGTTGCCCAGATAAAAGAGACCCTCCAAGCCATCAAAGAAAATAATATTTTGAAGATGTACGTAGATGAAAACGTACTGCATTTCATGGATTCCAGAGAGTATGAGGCATATTTGACCGATAATGAAACCATAGAAGCCAGCGTTGCTTTTATAGATATTTGTAGTTTTACTTCCATCAGCGAAAAGGAGTCTCCAAACACGGTAGTAAAATTATTGAACAATTATTTTGATATAATGGTAAAGGAAATCATTGTTCAAAATGGCATCATTGATAAGTTCATTGGGGATTGTATCATGGCGGTTTTCAAAGGCGATTATCACCTCGACCGTGCCATTGATGCCAGCCTTGCTATTCGTAATAAAATAGCTTCACTGCCCGCAGAGAAGGATTTTTTGCCCAGAGTATCTATCGGTATCAACAGTGGAGAGATGATTTCGGGCAATATTGGTTCAGCAACGCTAAAACGCTTGGATTATACCGTTATCGGCGATACTGTTAATACTTCCCAACGCTTACAAGCAACTGCCAAACAAGGGCAAATTGTGATTACGGAAACGTGTTATGAAAAGGTAAAACAGTCTTTCAATTGCAAAAAAATTGGAGCAGCAAACTTGAAAAATAAAGCAGAAGTAATTACGATTTATGAGGTTTTGAATTAACCATGCAATACGAACAGGTACATACTTTTATGATTGATAAAATGGAAAGGGGGCTTCCTTCTTACCTGACCTATCATGATGTACAACATACCAAATCCGTAATTGCTGCCGCTGAACACTTGGCGGCGGGTGAAAATCTTATCGGCAAAGAATTGATTTTACTAAAAACGGCAGCCCTATTTCACGATACAGGATTTTTGCAAAGCCATCACGAACACGAAACCCAATCATGTAATATAGCCAAGAGGTTTTTGCCCGAATATGGTTATTCCGAAGAGCAAATTGAAAGTATCTGTCGGATGATAATGACTACCAAATTGCCCCAATCTGCCGAAGACCATCTGAGCCAGTTGCTTTGCGATGCTGATTTGTATTATTTAGGAGGCAATGAATATGAAATTTACGCCCATAAATTATACAAAGAATTTAAGAGGAATAAGGTAGTAAAAACGGAAATTGAATGGCAATTGAAACAGGCAGAATTTCTATCATCGCATCATTATTTTTGTAGAACTGCCAAACACGAAAGGGAAGAAAACAAACAGAAAAATCTTCAACATTTACAAGAGACAATTGCTGCCGCTTTATCTCCTCAAAAAACCAATAACCCTCTTGAAACCACAAAGGACATACTTTTAGTCTTGGCTGGATTAACAATTTCGGGCATTGCCTACAAGGGATTTTTAGTACCAAACCATTTTTTTGATGGTGGCATTTCGGGTATTTCCTTGTTGGTTAGCAATATTTTTAAGGTCAATTTATCCGTATTAATTGTCTTGCTCAACCTTCCTTTGATGGTAATGAGCTATTTTACGGTAGGGAAAAAATTTGCCATTCGCTCTTTTTTTAGCATTATTTTTCTCAGTATTTATTTGTGGCTTTTACCCGAATTTGCCCTTACTTCTGACAAATTATTAATCTCTATTTTTGGTGGTATTTTCTTGGGACTCGGCATGGGTTTAGTCATGCGGGCGGGGGCTACATTAGATGGAATTGATGTATTGGCATTATACACTTTCAAGAAAACCTCCTTTTCCATTACCGAAATCATCATGGCTTTGAATATCCTGATTTTTGCCATTGCCGCCTTCAAATATGGTATCGAAACAGCTCTTTATTCCATTCTGACCTATTTTGCCGCCACATTTAGTAGTGATTATGTGGTAGAAGGCATACAGGCTTATACGGGTGTAACGATTGTTTCGGGCAAAAGTGAGGTTATAAAATATCAGTTAGTCAATCAATTGGGCAGGGCAATTACGGTTTATAAAGGTGAACGAGGATTTATCCCAGGCAAATTTGACGGCAGTACCGACTGCGATATTATTTTTACAGTAGTAACAAGATTGGAAATGCGAAAGCTCAAAAATTTGGTCTATGAAGTAGATGCCCACGCTTTCGTTTTTGCCAGCTCCATCAAAGAAGCCTCGGGCGGCATTATTAGTCGAAAACATGGGCATTAAAATTAGTGCAATTCTTTTTTATTAATCCAAAGTGGTGCTTCATTGGGTCTCAGCACCAAAATGTCAATCGGACCACCTACCGTTTTTTCTACTTGCTGAAAATTCATCGTGTCGATAGTAGTGCGGATGGCATATTTTGCAAAATCAATAGCATCTTGTAGCGTAAATAATGTCCAAGGAAAAGTTATTTCTGGCAAATCTATCCAACTTTCATCGGTAGCCTTGGCTTGTATAGTAGAAAATAAGCGAGTAAGAATGCCCGTTTGCCCTTTCCAAGATGCCCCATAAATAAGATATTCGCCATTATAATTGCTTCTCTCTATAACTTTCTGAGCTATATTTACGGTATAAACGTATGGCACAGAAATCCCTTTCTCAACTTTATAGCCCCCCACATTGAAATAAAGTTCTGGATATTCGTAATCTTTTCCGAAAAAATCCATCAATAATTCTGGTATTTGTTCGATGGTTGTCTTGTCGGTAATTTTTTTCTCAACAAATTGATTAATCAGCGTTGGCAGGAGTATTCCACCGAGCGTTGCGCTGCCACAAAACCCCAAGGCAAACTTATTTTGGATAGAAAAAACCTTGTTTAATGAATCAGAGGAGGGAACACACTCTGCATTGAAAGTCTCACCATTTTGAGAATTCCAAGTAAGTGTAAGACGGCTATCACCAGCCATCACAATGCCTTCTTGGGCATATACGGTAACAATTAATGACATTAAATTGGTGGTTAAAAATATGAGTTAATTTTACTTTTTTCGTCTAAAAATATGCAATACAAACACCTTCCCATCCTTAGTCTCTTCGTAAGTATCCACCAAATCCCAACCGTTTTTGTCAATAAGGTTAAATAGCTCTACTCGGCTTTTGAAAAACATAGATTTTTTGTTGGCATCCGTTATTTCCTGTTCACGTTCGGATGTACCTTGTCCATAGTCCAAAAAGGCAGAAAGACGAGTAGCCATCCAAGTCTTTTGGGCTTTCACGGTTACATAATTGACATTCTTGATAGTGCTTAGAGATTGCCCATTCACAAAAATCTGTTGTGCCTTGGTAGGGTAGCAAAGTACCATAAAGAAGATAATAATGAGTATTTTTTGCATAGTGCTTGTTAGTTTATGTACAAGGTAGTATTTTATCAAGAATTTCGCAAATCAAGTCTTACAAGGAAAGTACAGGACGGTTTCAGAGTGTCTCAGTCATTAGCTTTGCATTATACAATTAGAAACAATTTTATGAACAATTATAAACACGTATCCTACCTTTGGGACGATGCTAAAGCCGCTGAAATGGCTGGCGATGAGGTTGCTTTATTTATTTATCGCTCCAATTTATTAGGTGCAGACCTAAGATTGACCAACTATGGCGGAGGAAATACATCCGTAAAAATCATTGATAAAGACCCCCTTACTGGCAACAATGTAGAGGTGATGTGGATAAAAGGCTCTGGTGGCGACATAGGAACTTTGACCAAATCTGGCTGTGCAGCTTTATATATGGAACGGTTGCTGGCTTTGGAAAATGTCTATCAGGGCATTGAAAAAGAGGATATTATGGTTGAACTGTTCAATCATTGTATCTTTGATTTAGCCTCAAAAGCTCCTTCTATTGATACGCCTTTGCACGGATTTCTTCCATTCCAACACATTGACCACCTTCACCCCGACGCTGCCATTGCGATTGCGGCGGCAAAAGACGGAGCAAAAATTACCGAAGAATTATTCAACGGTGAAATCGGTTGGGTGGGCTGGCAACGTCCAGGTTTTGATTTAGGTTTACAATTGCGTACTTGCCTAAACGAAGCTGCCGCAAAAGGTATCAAATTGAAAGGAATTATGTTGGGTTCGCACGGACTTTTCACTTGGGGTGACACCGCTTATGAAAGCTACGTGAATACACTTGATGTGATTGAAAAATGTGCCGAATATTTAGAATCAAACTATAAAAATGTTTTCGGAGGACAAAAAATTGAGTCGCTTTCTTCGGAAGACAGAAAAGATAAAGCCTCTAAAATTGCGCCAATTTTAAGAGGATATTGCTCATCAGAACGTAAAATGATTGGTCACTTTACGGACGATGCTCGTGTTTTGGAATTCATCAATTCTAATGATTTAGAAAAACTTGCTCCACTCGGAACTTCTTGTCCTGACCACTTCTTACGGACAAAAATTGCTCCTTTGGTTTTAGACCCTGCTCAAGTTGGTGATTCAGCGTATTTAGATAGCGTCTTTGCTGAATACAGAGAAGGATATAAGGCTTACTATGAGGCTTGTAAAAAACCGAATTCTCCTGCTATGCGTGACCCAAATCCTGTGGTAATTTTATTCCCAGGCGTTGGTATGTTTACGTTTGCTAAGGATAAGACAATGGCACGTTTGGCTTCTGAATATTACATTAATGCCATCAATGTAATGAAAGGAGCTGAAGCCATTTCTGAATACACCGCATTGCCACGTCAAGAAGCTTTTGATATTGAATATTGGTTGTTGGAAGAAGCAAAATTATCCCGTATGCCTAAACCAAAAGCCCTTTCTGGAAGAGTAGCCATGGTTACGGGTTCGGCAGGTGGTATTGGAAAAGCAATCGCTAAGAAATTTGCCGAAGAAGGTGCTTGTGTTATTTTGAATGATATTAACGAAGAACGTTTGGCCACTGCCAAAGAAGAATTTGTCAAGAAATTCGGTAAAGATTCGGTAGCAACCACTTTATTAAATGTAACCAACGGACAAAGTATTGCGGATGCCATGTCGGCAGCGGCTTTGGCATTTGGTGGCGTAGATATTATTGTAAATAATGCTGGAATTAGTACCTCAAAACCAATCGAAAGCCATAC
This sequence comes from Cytophagales bacterium, assembly GCA_031423975.1. Classification (GTDB taxonomy): domain Bacteria; phylum Bacteroidota; class Bacteroidia; order Cytophagales; family Spirosomataceae; genus Arcicella. The sequence goes on from JANPGQ010000463.1 coordinate 7,505, forward strand.
GATTGAGGATTGGGATAAATTATACGATATTTTAGTAAAAGGACAATTCTTCGTAACGCAAGCAGCCGTTGAGGTGATGCGTAAACAAGGTTTTGGTGGCGATATTGTGAATATTGTCAGTAAAAATGCTTTGGTTTCTGGTCCAAATAATGCAGGTTATGGTTCGGCAAAAGCAGCTCAATTACATCTTTCAAGATTGAATGCAGCTGAATTGGGTAGCGATAAAATCAGAGTAAACGTAGTGAATCCAGATGCTGTAATTGCTGACTCAAATATTTGGGCAGGCGGATGGGCCGAAGGTCGTGCGAAGGCTTACGGAATTACGATTGAAGAATTGCCAGCGTATTACGCCAAAAGAACCTTGTTGAACGAAGCTATTTTACCAGACGATATTGCCAACGCTTGTTTCGCCTTCGTGGGTGGACTTTTGAGCAAATCTACTGGAAATGTATTGAACGTTGATGGTGGGGTGGCGATGGCTTTTGTAAGATAAAACTAAAAAAGGTTTTCCAAATATCATTTCGGAAAACCTTTTACTTTACTTGTGATAGCACGAAGCTCTTCTCTCATTCTAATTACATCGGGAGAATTTATGGCTTTTTCATATTTACCACTTAATGATGGGTCAAGAGTAAAATTTGATCTGTCTAACTGGAATAAAGATTTGATTTTAGTTTCCATGTTTTTTTGAAATTAAATATGCAAAATAGTGCTTATTTGGACTAAACAACTCTTTTTCTAAATCGAATG
>JANPGQ010000464.1:0-6820 GCA_031423975.1 Cytophagales bacterium
TACCCAATTCCAAGGCACTTACAATCGTGATTGCCTTTGCCTCACCAATACCTTTGAATTTAGATAAATCCTTGACTGTAAGGCGTGCCAAAGCATTCAAATCATTCTGAACGGACTGCAAAATGAGTTTTGCCAAATCAACCGCCGTCATATTTTGGATTCCCGAACCAATTTGAATACCCAATAATTCAGCATCCGAAAGAGCAGCTTTTCCTTTGAGGAGGAGTTTTTCACGGGGGCGATCTTCTTCCGCCCAAGATTTAATGTTTAAGTGAATGTTTTCGTAGGAGTTCATTTGCTAAGTGGTTAAGTAGCAAATATACAAAGTGATTGGAATAATTACGGTTCTCAACTTTCCAGGGTATAAAAAAAGACCTCACTTTTCAGCAAGGTCTTTTTCATTGAATATTTTTAAGCCATATTAAGCTAATTTATTCACTAACTTCGATAACTTTGATTTCAAGTTAGAAGCCTTATTTTTGTGAATAACGTTTCTCTTGGCTAATTTATCTAATGCCGAAGAAACTTTTTTGTAAAGATCAGAAGCGACTACTTTATCCTCTGTATCACGCAATTTTCTTACCATCGAACGGGTAGTCTTGTGCTGATAACGGTTACGCAATCTCTTAGTTTCGTTTGCTCTGATTCTTTTTAACGCTGATTTGTGATTTGCCATGTTTATTTCCCGAATAAATATTGGTTTTCTGTTTTCTAAAATTGAAGTGCAAAGGTACGGTATTTTTACGAAATTACAAACGATTGATTCTAATAAAGTTTAAAAAAGGGATTAGAGATTTGGGGATTAGAGATTTAGAATTCGTTTTTTTGCTAAATTTGTTTTAGAACCACTTAAATATTTCACTTTATGAAACAATCTTTCCAATCTCACTTAATATCATTATGGCTTATTTTTATTTCTACCCAAATTTTTGGCTTTGAAAAATCCAGAGAACATCCTTCTCAAAAATGGGGTTTCTTCGCTCATCAACGCATCAATCGGCTGGCTATTTTTACGCTTCCACCAGAAATGATGCCTTTCTACAAAACACATCTACGCTATATCATGGAACATTCGGTTGCCCCCGACCAACGCCGTTACGCTGTCAAGGACGAAGCCCCACGCCATTACATTGACCTTGATAATTATGGGGATAGTGCTGCTTATAAACTACCTCCTTTTTGGAAAGATGCCGTTGAAAAACTCTCCGAAGATACTTTACTGAAACATGGCATTGTACCGTGGCACATTCAATTGATGAAATTTCAATTAACGAAGGCTTTTCAAGAAAAAGATACCCAAAGAATACTAAGACTTTCGGCTGAAATTGGGCATTATATCGGTGATGCCAACGTGCCTTTGCATACTACTTCCAACTATAACGGTCAGAAAACCAATCAAATAGGCATTCATGGCTTTTGGGAATCTCGCTTGCCTGAACTCTATTCAGATGATTACGACTTCTTTGTGGGAACGGCTGAATACGAACGTTTTATTGCCAAACGGGCTTGGTCTGCCGTCCAAAATGCAAATAAATGTCTTGATTCAGTTTTAGTTTTTGAGCAAAATTTGAATACTAATTTTAAGGTAAATAAAAAATATAGCATCGAAGAACGGAATGGGCAAAATATTAAAGTTTATGCCAAAGATTATTCCAAAAAATATCACCAAGCCCTTGATAACCAAGTAGAAAGGCAAATGAAACGAGCCGTAAAAATGATTGGAGATTTTTGGTTTACGGCTTGGGTAGATGCAGGACAGCCTGATTTGACCGCACTTTTAGACTTTAAATTATCCGAACAACAAAAAAAAGAGGAAGAGATTGAAGAAAAATCTTGGTTGAAGAAATTGTTTAAAGCAAGGGATGAAAATTAGTAATTTACTTGGCAAAATTATATTTCAATCTAAAAGCCAAACCTTGATTTTGTTTTGAACTTCTAAAATATGGGTCATAAATACTGGGATTAGCACCAGTTGGATTATAAACGTCTTGACCAGTGTATGTATAATAAGCTGTTGCAATATATCCTCTAACACCTACTTCGATAGATTTATTTACGTTGAATCCAAATCCGATTAACAAAGGGAATTGAATTCTGGAAGACCCGTATTTTTGGTCAAGATAATCGTATTTTTTTTCTTCAATCACTTTTGTAGATGACCCGCTCGTTGAGGTAAGGGTTTCTTTTCCTGTAAGAATATACACTGGAGCAACTCCAAATTCTGAATATATTTTTTTCGACAATTTTATTTTTATGGCTATTGGGATTTGAATAGCTGTAAAACGATTGATTCTATCTGAACTAAAATTAGTATATTCAAAATGTTGGGAAGCACCTATGTTTTGGAAAGCTGGTTCAAATGATAGTGAAATCTTTTTACTCATAGCTTTTTCGATAAATCCTCCAATATTATATGATGGAAAAAATCTATTTTCAGAGGGATATATTGAACCATAGGAAGTATCTCCCGAAGTCCCTCTCAATTCATAAGAAGCTAACACTCCATAACGCCAAGTATTTTGAGCATTTGATTGAATTACAGTCAAAAGAAATATAAGTAGAAGTGCATTTTTCATAATCTGAATTGTTTAGTATTTTGAGTAAAGACGTAACCGAAATGAAAAAGGTTGTACTTAATTGAAAATAAATATTTGTTGATTTTAGAGTGTAGATATTCACTTTTAAAGATTACGTTTCATAAAATAAAAAAATCTGTGAAAATCTGTGTTGCGAAGCATCTGCGTCATCCGTGTTCCATTATTCGCAAGGCTTGCCGTATCTTTGCACCATGAAATCACAAATCATTTTAAAAGCAGGCAAAGAAAACCCTGTAAAACGTTTTCACCCGTGGATATTCTCGGGAGCAATTGCAAAAATTATTGGTAAACCAACCGATGGCGAAGTGGTTGATGTATTGGACTCACAAAAAAACTATCTCGCCACAGGTCATTATCACGAAGGAAGTATTGCCATCAAAATTTTCTCTTTTCAGGAAATTGAGGATGAAACTAACTTTTGGTATAACAAAATTCAAAAGGCTTATGATTCACGCCAAGTCATTGATTTTCAAGATACTAATTGCTTTCGATTGGTTCACGGTGAAGGCGATGGTTGCCCTGGATTAATCATTGATTTTTATAATGGCGTTGCCGTTTTTCAAGCTCATTCCATTGGAATGTATCTTGAAAAAGAGAAAATTACTGAGGCTTTACAAAAGGTTTTTGGCGATAAATTGCTGGCAGTTTATAATAAATCTCATGAAACATTGCCTAATCAATTTGCTCAAAATGTGCAAAATGGCTATTTATTCGGAGAATGTACTGTGCCGCATCAAGTTTCTGAAAACGGTTATAAATTCTTAATAAATTGGGAAACGGGTCAAAAAACGGGTTTTTTCCTTGACCAACGAGACAATCGGGCTTTGTTAGCGAAATTCTCGAAGGGCAAAAAAGTATTGAATTCTTTCTGTTATTCGGGCGGATTTTCAGTCTATGCTTTGGGTGCTGGGGCAGATTTAGTGCATTCGGTAGACGTTTCTCAAAAAGCCATTGATTTAGTTACTCAAAATATAGAAGCCAATGATTTTCAAGGACTTAACCACGAATCTTATTCAGAAGAGGTGATGAAATATCTGAAAGCAAACGACCAGTTTTATGACCTAATCGTGCTTGACCCACCCGCTTATGCCAAGAATATAGCTACTCGCCATAATGCCATTCAAGGCTATAAAAGACTTAATACCGAAGGATTTAAACGATTAGCAAAGGGAGGAATTATGTTTACCTTCTCATGTTCGCAAGTGGTGGATAGAGAATTATTTTACAACACCGTAGTTTCAGCGGCCTTGGAAGCGGGCAGACAAGTAAAAGTGTTGCATCATCTAACCCAACCCGCCGACCATCCCGTAAATTTCTTCCATCCAGAAGGAAGTTATTTGAAGGGTTTGGTACTTTATGTGGAATGATTTTTCGGTACACGGTAAAGGGTGAACGGTTCATGCTAAAAGTAAAAAGGTCAGAAAATAATTCTGACCTTTTTTATAAAGAAAATTCATTAATTAATCCTACTTCTTTCTCTCCGTGAACCGTTCACCTTTTATCGTGTACCGAAAACTACTCCACAAATCTAAATATCCGACTCCATCTAATTTTACTCAAAAACGATTTGTTGGGGTCGAGTGACATCCAAACAAATACCGCCTTTCCAACAACGTGATTGGCTGGTACAAAGCCCCAATAGCGTGAATCTGCTGAATGATGACGGTTGTCGCCCATCATGAAATAATAATCTTGCTTGAAAGTATAGGAAGTGATTGTTTTGCCATCTACAGTGATTTTATAACCATCCACTACCACATTTTTATTCCCTTCGTAATACTTGATAACGTATTTGTATTTATCAACATTCTGAGAATCCAATTGAATAGTAACTCCCTCTTTCGGAATCCAAAGTGGTCCATAGTTGTCTTTATTCCAAACGTAAGATTTACCTGACATAGGCGTTGAACTGGCTTCATTTGTTCCTCCATCTTCTCCGTCTGGTGTACCCTTGGGCGATTTCAAAATCTCGGCACTCACAAAAGTTTTCAACTTCTTAATTTCGTCAATATTTTCAGCATAAGTGTTTACGATATAGTCGTGCAAACCTACAATTGAAGAATCTGATTTGGTCAATTGAACTTCATACCAATTTGAATTTGATTGTCCCGTGGCATCAACCCCATTCGTAATATCATATTTGTCAAAAAACTCGTCAGTTAGAGTTTCCTTGACTTTCACGATATATTCATGCTGCATACGCTTAGGATTTTCCATCGGTTTTCCGTCAATATACACTTGCGTATCACGAATTTCTAAGGTTTTCCCTGGTGTTCCGATGCAACGTTTGATATAGTAAGTTCTCAAATCTACGGGTGCATCACCATCTGGAAGATAATTTGGCACATTGAAAACTACGGCATCACCTTGTTTTACTTCTGAAAAACCTGGCAAACGCTTAATCGGCAAATCTAACCAACGCAAATACGAAGGAATATCCGTACCCCAAATTTTTTGATGCGTTAAAGGCACTTGCAAAGGCGTTTCTGGAGTCCGCACACCATAATGCAATTTACTCACAAAAAGGAAATCACCCACCATCAACGAACTTTCCATCGAAGGTGTAGGAATCGTATAGGCTTCAAAAAAGAAGAAACGGATTAAAGTAGCGGCAACTACCGCAAACACGATTGAATCAATCCACTCACGGAAAGCTGATTTTTGAACTGGTTGTTTTTTATCTGACATTATTTTTAAGTGATTGGTGATTAGTCATTTGAAAACTAAAATTTCTTTCAAACTATTAATCACAACAATGATATTTTATTTAGTCGTTTGATTGGTAATTGAATTACAATCTGTCTGAATTTGGATGACAAAATTAATCATCAATTTCCAATAATTCTTTCATACCAAATACCCCTTTTTTCCCCACAATCCATTCAGCAGCTATGACAGCCCCCAAAGCAAAACCTTCTCTTCCATGGGCAACGTGTGAAATTTCAATCTGGTCAATTTCTGAAATGTACTTAACAATATGAGTGCCAGGCACTTTACCTTCACGGGCAGACCAAATTGCTACTTCGTTATCCGTAGGAATTTCGTTATTAATCCATTTATTTTTATTAATGTTATTTTGAATTATTCCCTCCGCCAACGTAATGGCAGTTCCCGAGGGAGAATCTTTCTTTTCGGTATGGTGAATTTCAGTAGTTGAAACACTATATTGTTTCTGTGGACTCATTAATTGGGCTAATTTTTTATTCAATTCAAAGAATAAATTTACCCCAATTGAATAATTAGAAGACCAAAAGAATGCTCCGCCTTTTTGAGTCGCAAGAGCTTCAATTTCAGGCTTTTGTTCGAGCCAACCCGTTGTTCCACACACTACGGGAACGCCTTTTTCTAAACAAGATTTTACGTTCTGAAATGCCGAAGAAGGATGACTAAATTCAATGACGGCATCTATTTGTGAAGCAGAAAGACTTTCAAATTCTTGACGATTTTCTACGTCAATGCGGGCTACAATGTTGTGTCCACGGCTTTGGGCTACTTTCTCAATAACTTTCCCCATTTTGCCATAACCCATTAATACTATATTCATATTTACTTAAATGCTAAAATAAATTTTGCCCCTACAACAGGTTGTATGATGCCTGGACTACTAAATGTTGGTTGAATCTTGAAGGAAATATCATCCGTTATATCAAATGTTTTTAAATGTGCGGTTACGTTTGCATCTACAATATTGGCTGCCCAAGTTACCAACAACAACAAATATGAGCCATCTCGATTACGCCTATAATTACTAACAATATTATTCAACTGGTCTTGATTGTAATCACGAGTTGTATTATTGGGGTCTTTATAAATTGGTACATTGACGGAAGTTATTGGAAAAGGATTACCATCAGTTTGATAAGTAAGTCCCAAATAATTTCGATAATAATGATAGCGAGTATCATTATAGACAATAAGAAAAATATTTACTGCAAAAGCACCCGCAACGATTGGCAACTTCCAATATTGACGGTTAGTAATTTGTCCCCAACCTGGCACCATCGCTGAACGAATCGTGGAGAGCCTTGGAATAATTTTATAATATTTTTTCAGTGAATCTTTCTTACTTAACTTCTTAATAACAGAGTCTTGTTTCATGGAAAAACTTGAATCCACTTTAATACTTTGTCCTTGAATATTAAGTATTTGCTCCGTGGTTGGTAGCTCGATTATGAGTAATTCTCAATTTGATGATACCATTTCCATCAATAGAGCAGTAGCGG
>JANPGQ010000465.1:0-14274 GCA_031423975.1 Cytophagales bacterium
ACTTTCAGATTCCTCTGGTTTGGGAACAGGACCTATTACGTGGTCAAGCAATGCTTTACCCATGCCAAAAGTTCAGTTTGGAACACCCAATTTTGTAAACATCGCTTTCAAAGGACTTTTTGCTGTAAAAGTAAGTTATGCTCACGGCTGGTTTGATAATGAAGGCGTTGTGAAAAATTATTTCTTACATCAAAAAACATTTTATGCCCGAATAGGAAGACCAAAAGCAAAATTCAAATTTTATGGGGGACTTACGCACAATGTACAATGGAGCGGAGAACAAACGCTTCCAGACGGTACAAAAGATATTTATTATCATGATTTTCCTGCTTATTTATCCGTTGTAATTCCTATAAAATATAAACCATGGTTAGAGGGCGTTGATTTATCTCAATATTCGCATATAGATACTGAATATCAATTTGGTAATCATTCAGGCTCTTTTGACTTAGGATTTGAAATTACTGGAAAAAAACGAAGAGCCTTTGTCTATAAACAATCACCTTATGAATATTTAGCTACCAATTCAGGCGTTACTGAGGGAGAAGATGGCTTGTACGGTATAAAAATTACCAATTTCAAGAATGAAAAAGTGAAGGAATTTGTAGTAGAAATGATTTATACTATGAATCAATCAAGGTACGTTTCTGGATTTTATAAATTATTAGGATTACCCATAGAACGTTGGGAAGCCGATGATAGTTATTTCAATCATGGGCAATATACCGATGGATTTGTCTATAAAGGCAAAACAATTAGTACGCCTTTTATTTTTCCGAGAAATGATTTTAAAGGAAAGCTACCTACCGATTATGACCAATTGGCTCTACTATCAAATCTCATGGCTTTTCACATAGGTATGAAAGGAACTCTAACACCTCGACATATTCAGTATCAATTGAAAATAAGTTATGCTAATCATTATATTAAAGACCTAAAAACACCTTCTCGTCAGTTTTCTTTGGGTATCAATACGCTTACGCCCATCAAGTTATTTAATGGTTCGCAATTGGTTACAAACTTAGGATTTGATACCGGGGATGTCTATGAAAATGTACTTGGACTTTCTTTTGGCGTTAGAAAATCTTGGTGATTATCCTCCACTTACAGGTGGAATCAACGCAATTTCGTCTTGTTCAGTTAATAATAAATCTCCTTCTGCATATTCGCTATTGACGGCTACCATCAAGGATTTTATTTCTTGTAATTTAGGAAAATCAGTTTTTAATTTGCTTAGAACTGCTTGAACATCAGACAGTTGCCCCATGTTTATTTCGGTAATATTGTTGCCAACAATATCCCTTGTTATTCCAAAAAGATTGATTTTATATTTCATAAATAATTATGGTTTCAATGGATTTGATAAAAATTCGTACACCCAAGCATTGCTTTTATGAATAGACAAACGAAGATAAACTTGAAAACTGATATGAAATAGCATAAGTATGCAATTATTCTTTCAAACTAATTCAATCGCCTTTTGTTAAGTTGATACATAACAGTAAATTAGTGAAATTAAAATAAATATGAAATACATAAAATACCTTATCGTTTTTTCAACGATTTGTTCGTCATGCACCAAGCAACCTAAATTAGAAGGGCTTAATCTTGAAAAATGGCGGGCAGACAAAGGTGGTTGTTCGGGCGAACGCACCCAATCTATTGATAAATTAAAAGCCTTGAAAGAAGAAATTAAAGGGGTAAGTTCTAATGATTTGGATGATTATTTAGGTAAACCTGATGTTCAACAATTGGCAGACCGTAACCAAGAATATTACATTTATTTTTTAGAAAAAGGTGTTCACTGCGAGACCTTACAAAAGCCCTCAGAAGCTCGTTCGATGGCAGTTCGTTTTAGTGCGATGGGAATGGCAACGGAAGTAACCTTCCAAATAGGAGTTCCAAGTCAGTAGATAATATTTCTTTTTTTCTATATTACCTACCATTTCTGTATGATTGCAAAAGCCCTCATAAGCATAACTCATGAGGGCTAACAAGTAATTTATATAAAGTAAGGATTGTAATTCTTAGAATTTAACTGGCAAAACATAGTAAGAAGCTACTTCTATGCCTTGAATTTTTGCTGGATTCCACGAACCCATTTTTTTAACCACTTTGATTGCCTCAGCGCTTAACTGAGCACTTAATTGTGAATCTGAAGGACTGGCTAAAATGTGAACTTTACCAATTTCTCCGTAGCGTTCTACCATAAATCTAACCAAGACTGTTTCACCCTTTGAACCTTTCGGACGAGCAAGATTTTGTCCCAAAAAACGCTTTAAGCCATCTTGTCCGTCTGGAAACGAAGCGGGCATTTCAACATCGTAATAGGTTGAATCTCTATCAACAGTCATATTCTTGAAACGAGCGGCTCTGGCTTTGTCTTTATCTTCCAAAACGTTGTCGTTTTCAATATCCAAAACACTCGCAATTAGCATTTTGTCTTTTGCAGAAAAAGTGGTAGGTGTCAAGGCACTCTTTTGTGCTTCGCCCATAAATGCTACTAACGTGAATAGCACCAAAAATGTAAAATTTCTCATGACTTTATAAGTTTAAAATTTCCACAATAAGAACTGTGAAACGTAACTACTTGGATTCGAAAACAAATTTGAATGAAAACAAACTTGATTCCTGACTGTCATGGCGGTTACGGTCATTAATCTTATACGTGAAAATTTCTCTTATAGCTAATCAAGATAAACAGAGTAACTTCACAAGGTAAGGATTTCCAAAAAGTGTGCCAACTTTTTGTTTGGTGTACAAAGATATTAAATTTTAAATGACATATCCAAATTTTTCGCAAAAAATATTTTATATCTATATTACTGAAAAACAGACAGTTAGATACACTTAGCTAAATTTATTATTTAACAAAAATAGAGTTGTTTTAGTATTTGAATATTTTAAAAATTGTACATTTTTACGTTAGTGTAAAAATAAGAATGGCTTTAAAATAGTTAATTGCTATTTCAAAGCCATTTTAGGTTAAAATATTTTCGCCTTTGATTGTACTATTTCAAGAAATTACTCTCCATCTAAGAACCAACCTAACACGGTTGAGAGAAAAGAAAGTCCAAAACTGAAAATTAATGGGGGTATAAACCCTTGAACGTTAAATCCTTGAATAAAATAATCAACTATATAAACAACTATTACATTTATGACCAATAAGAATAGCCCTAAGGTAAGAATTGTTATTGGAAAACTGATGAGTTTAAGGATTGGCTTCAAAAATGTGTTGGCAAAACCCATTGCCAAAGCTACAATTAGGGAAGTTTCGAAGGTATCAATTTTTATGCCAACTATATACTTTGCTCCAAACATTATTGCCGCAGCAATAATCAAATATTTAATAATGAAATTTATCATGTTTTTAGGAAGGTTTATTTATGTCTTTCACGAAGTACGTCAATAATTTCATCAAAGTCAATACCTCTTTGTTCCAGCAAAACTAAGTAGTGAAATAGTAAATCGGCAGCTTCGCCTTTGAACAAATCATCATTTGAATCCATCGCTTCAATTACTAATTCAACCGCTTCTTCGCCTACTTTCTGAGCAATTTTGTTTGTCCCTTTCTCAAAAAGACTTGCGGTATAAGACTTTTCGTTTGGATTATTTTTTCTATCACGAATTACTGCTTTCAGATGATTTAACCATCCCGCTTGCCCAGGATTATTAGTCTCATTCCAACAGGTATCCGCACCCGTATGACAAGTTGGTCCATCTGGATTTACTTTTATTAACAAGGTATCGCCATCACAATCGTTAGTGATTTCCACAACGTGTAGAAAATTATTAGAAGTTTCGCCCTTCGTCCAAAGGCGTTGTTTGGAGCGACTGAAAAACGTAACGATTCCATCTTGTTGGGTTTTCTCAAAAGCCTCTTGGTTCATGTATCCGAGCATCAAAACTTTATCAGTCTTGGCATCTTGAATAATGGCGGGGATTAATCCGTTTGTTTGTTTACTAAAATCTATAATCATGTTTTTTATAAAATGCTGTTGCGAGGGCGTAAAGATACCCATTTTTTACAATCTCATCGCAACGCCTTTATTTTTAAGATAAGTCTTTAAATCAATGATGTCAATTTCTTTGAAGTGGAAAATACTGGCGGCAAGTCCTGCATCGGCTTTGCCTTCGGTAAAAACATCATAAAAATGTTCCATTGTCCCTGCACCGCCTGATGCAATAATCGGAATGGATGAATTGCTTGAAATAATAGCGGTGAGTTCATTAGCAAAGCCCGCTTTTGTGCCGTCGGTGTCCATGGAGGTCAAAAGAATTTCTCCTGCTCCTCGGTCTTCAACTTCCTTTGCCCACGTTATTGTACGTAGGGGCGTAGGCTTGCGCCCGCCGTGAGTATGTACCACGTGTTCGCCTTCTACAAAACGAGTATCAATTGCCACAATGATACATTGAGAGCCAAATTGAAGGGCAAGTTCATTAATTAATTCTGGTCTTCTGACGGCTGAAGAATTGATAGAAACTTTATCTGCTCCTGCGTTTAAAAGAGCCGAAACGTCTTCGATTGAAGATATTCCTCCGCCTACGGTAAAGGGAATATTGACGTTTCGGGCAACATTTCTGACTAAATCAATTAATGTTTTACGATTATCAACCGTGGCGGTTATGTCCAAAAATACCAATTCATCCGCACCTTGTTCGGCATAAATTGCTCCTAATTCTACGGGGTCGCCAGCATCTCGAAGATTGATAAAATTTGTACCTTTCACGGTTCTGCCATCTTTGATATCAAGGCAGGGGATTATTCTTTTTGTAAGCATATATGCTAATGAATAGTTGATAGAGAATAATGAATAGTTTTTTAACCTCAAAATTTTAAACTATTCTGATTCTAAATAGATTATGCAGGAAAGAAAAATAAAGGCAAGCTCTGTCAGCGTTAAAAACTATTAACTATTCTCTGTTAATTGTTATTTATTATTTGTTAAATTCCGCCAATTGCTTCAACGTAATTCTTCCTTCATAAATCGCTTTTCCAACGATTACACCAAAAATATTCATGTCGTTGAGTTTTTGAATATCCTCAAAAACTGCCACACCTCCCGATGCAATGAGCTGTAAATCAGGGAATTGGTCTTGAAGATTTTGGTATAAATCAAAACTTGGTCCTTGCAATAATCCATCTTTGGCAACGTCTGTTGAGATGGCATATTTTGCTCCCTTTTCAATATATTCACCCACAAAATCATAAATAGAAGTAGTAGTAGCTTCTTCCCAACCCGAAATGGCAATTTTTTCGTTGCGAGCATCTGCCCCCAAGATGATTTTTTCGCCTCCGTAACTTTTCAACCATCCTTCAAAAAGTGCTGGATTTTTCACTGCTACGCTACCACCCGTTACTTGCTTTGCTCCTGAATTGAAGGCAATTTGTATCATTTCGTCCGACTGTACTCCTCCACCAAAATCAATGTGCAATTTGGTATAAGTGGCAATTTTTTCTAATACTTTATGATTGACGATTCGCTTCTGTTTGGCTCCGTCCAAATCTACCAAATGCAGACGAGTAATACCTGCATCTTCAAAAGATTTGGCTACTTCCAGGGGGTCTTCGTTGTAAATGGTTTTTTGGGAATAATCGCCTTGAGTTAGGCGTACACATTTGCCGTCTATAAGGTCAATGGCTGGGATAATTTGTATCATTTGTTATTAGGTTTTAGTGGTTGGGTTTTAGTGATTGAAAGCGATATTTATTTAGCAGACTCTAAAACCGAATACCGAACCCCTAAATAGAGCAACTCTTACAAACCCCTTGCATCAAAAGATTTGTCTCAACTCGCTGATAGCCTTCGGGAAGGATTATGCTTGGAATGGTTACGTGGTCTAAACAGGTGGTTAAGCCACAGGTATTACATTTAAAATGCACATGGTCATGGTGATGTTGATGGTCTTCGGAATGGCAATTGTCTTTGCAAATCGCATATTTTACACTTCCTTCATCATCTAAAACCTTATGAATCAAACCTTTGTCTAAAAAGGTTTTCAACGTTCTATACACCGTTACTCGGTCGAATTGTTCGGTCAATTGCCCTTCCACATCTGCATGAGCGAGGGCGTGGGTTTTACCCATAAAGACCGACAGAATCTCCTCCCGACAGTCTGTTTGACGGAGTTTGTAATCTTTCAATATGGATTTTATTTTGGACATTACTTTTCGGTAAAGAGTGAACGGTACATGGTGAACGATAATTTTCGGGAAAAGGGACACAGAAAAATTGCTGTCAAATCCGTTTATCTTTTACCGTTCACCCTTTACCGTTTAGAATAATTTCTCCCAAGGAATACGACTTAATAACAATACCAATCCTAAACCGTAGAAAATTAAGGCATTTTTGTGTCTCACTGCTGAGTCAATAGCTCTTTTATTTTTTGAATAGCCAATTGTAATTAGAATAATGGCGATGATATTTGTTGAAATATGCTCTACCGCAATTTTACGATATTCTGCAATTTTCATTACTTCTGAACCAAAATCTTGAAAGGCTTTCAAGCCAAATGGACTTAAAAATAAATACAAAACCAAGCCAATCAATAGCTGTGTATGGTTTGAAATCAAGAAGAAAAGCCCTATTTTACGGTCAGTTTCTGTAAATTCAGATTTGGCACTAAGCCCCATGGCGCCTCTTACTAATACTGCAAGCCCTAAAGCCATCACGACAAAGAAAAGTGCTTTGTGAATCAATTGGAAAATTTCGTACATAATATCGTGGATTTATATTTTTTAATTTTTTCCAAAGATACTAAACAATGGCTTCGTTTATCGTGTAATATTATAAAAAAATGGCGATTTGGTAGCTTTGAGCTATGAGTATTGAGCTATGAATAAAAAGTATCATTTAATAATTCATCAACTTAAAAACCCAATTTCATGAAAAAACGTTTCCTTCTTCCTGCCCTTTGCCTTGTGAGTATGGCAATGGGTGCATTTATTACCAAAACGATTGACAATCAAATTCTTACGGTTGAAATTGTAAAGCAAGCCGAGAAAATTATGGGCTTGGAATTCACGCCTGCCGAGGCAGATTCTATGTTGGCGGAATTGAAAGATAGTCGTAAAAATTTTGAGGATAATCGAAAAATTGAACTCAAAAACGAAGTTGCTCCCGCTTTGATTTTTAATCCTTTACCCGTTGGTTTTGAGTTTGACAAAGTAGCCTCTTATTTCAAACCATCTGGTTTACGGACGATAAAAATGCCTATTGACAAAAATGATTTAGCATTTTATAGTGTTCGGCAATTGGCGGAATTAATCCGAACTAAGCAAATTTCATCTATTGAATTAACTACCTTTTTTCTGGAAAGGTTGAAAAAGTATGACACTCAATTGGCGTGTGTAGTAACACTCACTGAAGATTTGGCAATTAAGCAAGCCACACAGGCAGATGCCGAAATCAAGGCAGGGAAGTATCGTGGTTTACTGCACGGAATTCCCTACGGAGCGAAGGATTTATTGGCAAAAAAAGGCTATAAAACTACTTGGGGTTCAGTGCCATATAAAGACCAAGTACTTGATTATGATGCCGTTGTGATTGAAAGATTGGAAAAAGCAGGAGCAGTTTTATGTGCCAAAATGACCTTGGGCGAATTGGCTTCGGGCGATGTTTGGTTTGGGGGCAAAACCAAAAACCCTTGGGATTTAAAACGGGGTTCGTCAGGTTCATCAGCGGGTTCGGCTTCGGCAGTTTCGGCCGGGCTTTTGCCTTTTGCTATTGGCTCTGAAACACTCGGCTCAATCGTTTCGCCTTCGTCTGAATGTGGCGATACTGGCTTGCGACCCACCTTCGGACGGATACCTCGCACGGGAGCAATGGCTTTGAGTTGGTCAATGGATAAGTTAGGTCCAATTTGTCGAACGGTTGAGGATTGTGCCATTGTTTTCAATCAAATTTATGGAAAAGACGGAAAAGATTTGAGCGTTATGGATGCTCCTTTTGTATTTGACGGAACTAAAAAAGATTTGAAAGGCATCAAAATTGGCTATTTACAGAAGGATTTTGAAGGAAAATACCCCAACAAATCACAGGATTCTTTAACGCTTTTGATGATGAAAAAATTAGGAGCAGATTTGATTCCTTTGGAATTGCCAAGCCTTCCTTCCAACGATATTAGTTTTTTACTTGGCGTTGAATCAGCGGCAGCATTTGATGATTTAACCCGTTCAAACCGAGATGATTTGATGGTTCGGCAAACCAAAAATGCTTGGGGAAATACCTTTCGGGCGGCACGTTTTGTCCCTGCAGTTGAGTATATTCAGGCGAATCGCTACCGTAGTTTATTGATTCAAGATTTTCATAATAAATTAAAAGATTTGGACGTTTATTTATCTCCCGCTTTTGCCAGTAAAAATCTCACGATGACGAACTTAACGGGGCATCCTTGCGTTGTTTTACCCAACGGATTTCGCAAAGAAGGTCGCCCTACGAGTATTACTTTTATGGGTAAATTATTTGGCGAAGGGAAATTATTACAAGTAGCCAAAATCTATCAAGAGGCAACGGATTTTCATTTGAAGCATCCAAAATTATAAATAATTACTAACCCTTACAAGCGACTTGGCGTCCCCGTTAAGACGCTTGTAAGGGTTGTTTTGAGGGAATTCATTACCTTTACACATCACAAAATTTAAGGATATTTAAGACCATATTATGCAATTTTTGAAACCACTATTTTTTCTTGTTATTCTATTCACTTTCAATAGTTTAGCCCAGAAAACAAAGCCTCTGCTTCCCACTACTGTCGAGCAATTTCCAACACCTGCCGATTCTGATATTAGGCTTTTTTATATTCAAAGAAGTTCAAATATTAATACTATTTTGTATGATGCCAATTTAGGAGCTGATAAAAAATTGGACCCAGTAAATCCTGTTCATACTTACTGGATTCGTTATACTGAAGGCGCTAAAAAACAAGAGCTTACGGGCATTCAACGCACGCTGGCGTATGGCTTGCACACCAAAGCAACCAAAGGCGAAGTGGGCAGTTATGACGGACATTTTTTGGCTTATCGCAAAAGAAAATTTGTGGTAAAAATCAATACTAAAGGAGAACCCATTGCCTTGTTCCCTATCAATGGCAAAATGCAAGTTTTGAAAAGAATCTTCGTGAAAGTGGATGAAAGTGGCATGATGCCATCGGTAATTTATGTAGAACTTTGGGGGCGTGATGCTGTTACTGACAAAGAAGTTTACGAAAAATTTAAGCCCTAATTTAGTTATTGGTTATTAGTTATTGGTTGTATTCCCAAAATCTGAATACCTTTTTTCATAGAATATTTCTTCTAAAAAAACCTCCTATCCACTTCATATTCCTTTGAACACATATTGACATTTTTCAAAACCGAATAATTTATTTTTGAGTTGTATAAAGATATTAAGGGTGAACAAAGAAGCGTAAGTTAAATCTTTCTGAACTTAAACTTCTTTATGAATTCCTCAGAGCTTTCGTAAATCCAAAACTTAAAAATAAAAATATGTTACAATTTTTGAAATATGTACTGGCAACCATTATTGGGTTGTTTCTATTTACACTTCTTAGCCTTTTCATTGTCATCGGAATTGGGGCTGCCGTTGGTTCAAGTTCGAGTTCGGGCGATAATGTTTCTTTGAAAGACAATACTGTATTGAAATTAGACCTCAATCGTTCCATCGTTGAGAATGCCTCTGATGATTCAAATCCATTTAAAAGTCTTGGCGGACCTTTCGCTGGGGATGCTGATAATGTTGGGATGGTTCAAATCCGTGAGGGCTTGAAACGTGCCGCTGCCGACAAGCACATTAAAGGAATTTATCTACTTGCCAATTATCCACAGGCGGGTTATGCTCAGTTGGAAGAGATTCGCAACGCTCTTTTAGAATTCAAAAAATCAGGCAAATTCATTTATAGTTACGGAGAATTATTTTCGGAAAAAGGCTATTATGTAACCTCTCTTTCGGATAAAATTTACCTCAATCCAGCGGGTGGAATGGACTTCAACGGTATTAGTGCCGAGGTTAGTTTTTATAAAGGAGCGTTGGATAAATTGGATATTAAACCCGTGGTTTTCCGTGTGGGTGAATACAAATCAGCCGTTGAGCCAATGTTGCGTGAGAATATGAGTGATGCCAATAAGTTACAATATGCTTCTTTATTGGGTTCATTAAACGACCATATCATGGGACAAATTGCTCAGTCAAGAGGGTTGCAACTGTCTGATTTAAAGAAAGTTGCGGATGAATTGGGTGCATCTAAGCCAAATGGTGCATTGGCAAACAAAATGATTACCAATGTGGGTTATTACGATGAGTTTGAGAGTGAAATCAAGAAATCTTTGAAAAGAGATGCGGATGATAAAATTGAATATGTGGGTTTGTCAAAATTTATGAAAGCCGAGTCTGCCATTCCTTATAATGACGCTGACAATAGAATTGCGGTTATCGTAGGCGAAGGGGCAATTGTAGGCTCGAAAGCTGACAAAGGAAATATCGGTTCGGACGATTGGATTGCGGAATTGAAAAAGGCTCGTGACGATAAAAAAGTGAAAGCAATTGTGTTGAGAATTGACAGCCCAGGCGGTTCGGCGTTGGCTTCGGATGTAATGTGGCGTGAGATTGAATTGACCAAGAAAGTGAAGCCTGTTATTGCTTCAATGGCAGATTATGCGGCTTCTGGTGGCTATTATATGGCAATGGCGGCAGATACTATCGTGGCTCAACCCACTACCATCACGGGTTCAATCGGGATTTTTGCTCAATTTTTCAACTTTGAAAACTTCTTGAAAAATAAATTGGGCGTAACCAACGACCGTGTGAATACTAACGCCCACTCAGACTTTCCATCAGTTACCCGTGAACTGGATGATTATGAGAAAAAGTGGTTTCAGAGTAGCATCGAAAACGGTTATGAAAACTTTACTGCCAAAGCCGCCAAAGGACGTAAGATGAATATTGACAGATTGAAATCTCTTGCGGGCGGACGAGTTTGGTCGGGCTTGGAAGCGAAACAAAATGGCTTGGTGGATGTATTGGGCGGTTTGGAAGATGCCGTGAAAATTGCGGCTAAAAAGGCTAAATTGAAGGATGGAGACTATAAAACCAAGTTTTATCCACAACCAAAATCATTTATCGAAGAATTTATGGATAAGAAAAGTGATGAAGCCGAAGCTAAAATGATGCAGGCACAATTTGGAGATTTAGCTCCCTACATGAAACAGATTAAAAACTTAAAAGCACGTGAAGGCGTAATGATGTTGATGCCCGAGGTGATTGAGTTTAAGTAAGTTATATGTGCTTTAATGACTGTGTAACTTCCCGAAAGTAAAAAGAACTTTCGGGAAGTTCCATACATTATTATCCTACTACTCTATGAACAACTCTATTAAAATTAATAATCAGACCTATACTATTGGGTATTACCCTGCTACCATTACTCATTCTGATAAATATAGCGAAAGAAATCCTTTTGCCACTTCCAGTTATTTCAATTACACGCCTAAGCACGATATTGCCTTCAAGACCACTCGCACGGGTGAAGAATATTTTTTTACGGTTTCTTACAGTAGAATTAGGGCAATAATTGGGCAAGAAGTTTCACTGATTGTACTTGATAAGTACGTGATTGGATTCGTCAACAACTCCACCAACGAATATTATTTTTTGACTAACCAATTTGCTCAAATTTTAGGTTTAGCCATTGATTGGAAATGGATTTTGCTCATAGAAATACTGTTGGGAATAGGCGTATTTTTAAGTCAAGATTATCTACAAACATACCTTGTGCTTTCGTTTTTAGTAATCCCAATTACTTATTGGATTGTGATGAAGTTTTTTAATGTTTATCTTGAAAGAAAGATTGATGAAGTGATTCGGAAGAGTTAAAACTTCACCCCAAAATCCAAATAAAATGCTCCATTCTTTGTAATTAAATCGCCAAAGGTTTTATTACGATTGATTTCTACTAAACCTCTTTGATATTGAATTCCGAAGAAAAAAACGTCTCCTCCTTTACTAAGCGGCTTTTCTGCTCCAATTCCCAACAATAAACCAACATCCCCAAAACCAAAAATACTTTGTGAACTTGCCAAACGTTCTTGATATTGAAAAAGTGGATTACGAGTTTTATCTAAGGGTTTTTCATTAATTTTTAGGTCTAATGTTCCGCCAAATTGTAAGAAGACATCCGTTCCATCTACAAGGTTATCACTAAAAATCTTAAACGTAAGGGGGACTTGAAGATATTGAAGATTAAAATTGGCTTCTGTTCCTCGCACTTCATCCACCGTCAAAGGGGTTGTTTTAAAGAGGTCATTATCATAAAAACTGCTGTGCATAGAATAATTTACGCTTTTGACGGTGTACCAAAGCCCAGTGCTGAAAGCATATTTTTCTGAAATATAAAAATCCGCTACGGGTCCCAAACTCAAGCGTACATTAGCACCATTGGAATCAAACCCTTTAAAACTTTTAGAGGCATCTACATAATTAATAATGAACCCTGGGGATAATTTAAAGCCCATTTTTAGCTTATAAAAATGACTCAATAAGCCTCCACTATAATTACCTCCGTAATTTGCGTCGGAATTATACCGTTGCGAAAAAGCCCCAAATCCCGACCACAGAATAAAAAGGGCAATGAATACGTTTTTCTTCATAATTTTGTTAAGTAAGGATGGCTTTACGCCGTATGCTTTTCAAAAGATATAACCCTTAAAATCTATGCCAACCCTTTAAAGCGTAAGGCATACAAGAAAAATGAAATACTTTAAATCCACTTTTTTTTTAATTTTCATGTCTCTCGTATGGGCGTGTACCCACGAACAAGATACTCAAACTACCAATTCCGACCCCGACTTTACTAACGTAAAAGTTGATGTAAATATTCAACGGCTTGATAAAGAATTGTTTGCGTGTCAAAGTAAAGACGAATTATTGGAATTTTTCGATAAATACCCCACTTTTATCGTTGATTATTTTCAAGTGCCAACGGCTGGTTTTGATAAATTGGCGGAACAATTATTGCCTTTGATTTCTAACAAAGGCTTGCAAGATTTCTATAAACAGTCGCAAGGACCAGCCTTTTTTGGTAATCAAAATTTGGAAAATGACTTCCGTGAAGCTTTCCAACATTTGAAATATTATTATCCTACTTTTAAAGAACCCAAAATCTATACCATTTTTACGGGTTTCTTCGGGCAGGGTGTTTTGCAGAACCGTGAACTCATTGTTTCAGACTCGGCAATCTATATCGGACTGGATTATTTTATGGGTAAAAAAGGAAAATTTTTGCCCGATATTTATGATTATCAACTCCGCAAAGCATCACCCAATGCCATAGTGCCACAAGCCATACTTTTACTGTCGGAACGCTACAATGCCACAAATCCGAAAGATAAAACTATGCTTTCGGACATGGTTTGGTATGGCAAAAGCTACATATTTGCCCACACCATGATGCCAAATACCAATGATAGTTTGTTTATTGGATATTCGAGCCAACAATTGACCGATACTTATACTTATCAAAAAGATATTTGGGGGCATTTTATTCAAAATCAATTGCTTTATACTACCCAAGAACCCGTCAAAGCAAAATATATTGGCGAACGCCCCACTACGCCCGAGATTGGAAAGGGCTGTCCAGGGACAATTGGTAGATGGTTGGGCTGGCGAATTGTGGGGAAATATTTTGATGAAAACGAAAAATTAAAAATTCAAGATTTGATGAAGCAAACCGATGCACAAAAACTCTTTGAGGCTTCCAAATATAAGGGCTTGCCTGATGAGGAGTAGTTTTACTATATTTGAGTGGCGGGTTGTTGCGGTTTGGGTTGTGATGATTGGCACACAGATTGAATGGATTGGACACGGATAAAACGGATTTATAATTTAAAATAAAAAATCCTATTAAATCCGTTCAATCCGTATACCATCAAACCGTAAAATAAAATTTCACCTCTCAAATTGCATTATTCAGCGTTTTTTTATAACTTCAAATCTCATACAATTAGCGGTTGTATGAGATTTTTTTCTTTAAAAATTTCTACGTGAACCACATTTCCAGAATCCTTATTTTTTCTTCGGCAATCCTCTTTTTTGCCTGCAATGCTACAAAAATTAGCATGAAATCAGTGTCTCAAAGATTGAAGGAATCGGAAGTCTTTAAAAATAATCATACGGGTTTTGCTTTGTATGATATTTCGGAGCAAAAAATGTTGCTCCAACACAACGCCGAACGTTATTTTATTCCTGCTTCCAATACTAAATTATTCACTTTTTACGC